>CAYOEJ010000008.1:56306-59891 GCA_964403015.1 uncultured Arcanobacterium sp. | reverse complement strand
CTTGAGATCATTCGCGAGCGACTCGAGCGCGAGTTCGACCTCGACCTCATCGCTACAGCGCCGTCGGTTATCTATCGCGTGATTACAGAGTCGGGCGAGGAAGTTGTGGTTTCAAACCCATCGGAGTTCCCTGAGGGCAAGGTCAAGCACATCTTTGAGCCGCTCGTCGATGCCACCATCCTCACCCCGAAGGACTACGTCGGTTCGGTTATGGAGCTGTGCCAGCAGCGTCGCGGAACGCTTGGCGGTATGGACTACCTGTCCGAAGACCGCGTGGAACTGCGCTACCAGCTCCCGCTGGCCGAAATTGTCACGGACTTCTTTGATCAGCTCAAGTCCCGCACCAAGGGATACGCATCGCTCGACTACAAGGAAGAGGGTGAGCAGGAAGCGGATCTCGTCAAGGTCAACATTCTTCTCAACCATGAACCTGTGGATGCGTTCTCCGCAATCGTCCACCGTGACAGCGCCTATCACTACGGCGTGGAGATGACCGGCAAGCTCAAGGGTCTTATCCCTCGCCAACAGTTCGAGATTCCCGTTCAGGCAGCGATCGGTATGCGCGTCATTGCCCGCGAAACGATTCGCGCGCTGCGCAAGGACATGCTGGCCAAGTGCTACGGCGGCGATATCTCGCGTAAGCGCAAGCTGCTCGAGAAGCAGAAGGAAGGCAAGAAACGGATGAAGTCCATCGGCAGGGTTGACGTGCCGCAGGAAGCCTTCGTCGCCGCTCTTTCCTCCGATATGCCTGAGACGAAGAAGAAATAATGGTCATCGGCGAGTCTCAAGAAGAGCGCAATGAGAACTATGGCCGCATCCTGTCCTTCACTAGGCGCGGTTCGCGGCTAGGCGACAAGTTTGAAAAGGTCATGGAAGCTCACGCGAGTGACTACGTGATCTCGATTCCCGAAGGCCGCGGCCAAACCACCATCGCCGACGACGCCTTCATCGACCTCACCGCCGAATTCGGCCGCAAGGCTCCGCTCGTGGTGGAGATTGGTCCGGGCTCGGGGGAGCAGACCATTGCCTCCGCTCTCGACCGTCCCGAGTGGAACTTCCTCGCCATCGAAGCGTGGTCACCGGGTGTCGCGCGCTGCGTTAACGCGGCGGTGCGCGAGCAAGTGCGAAACGTTCGCATTATGGAGGTCGACGCCGCGCAGGCACTTCCCATTCTCTTCCGTACCGATGATCCCGAGCGCACCAACCCCCGGGCGCGGGAGGTCTGGACGTTCTTCCCCGATCCGTGGCGAAAGACGAAGCATCATAAGCGCCGTATCGTCAACGTGGAGTTTGCGCGCACCGTGGCGGGCGTGCTTGAGGTTGGCGGAACATGGCGCATGGCCACAGACTGGGATAGCTACGCGTGGCAAATGCGTGATGTAGTCACCGATTCTCCGTATTTTGACAACGAGTTTGAGGGCCAACATCCCGATCTGCACGATCAGGGCAAGTATGTGGGCGGTTTTGCGCCGCGCTGGCACGGCCGCGTCATGACGCGCTTCGAGCGCCGCGGCATCGAAGCGGGCCGGACCATTCACGACGTCGAAGTCCACCGCAATGACGTCGCGATCGTCGACGCACCTCTCATCGAAGATTCTCTCCAAGCTCCCGTCGTGGACACACCTGCCGGAGCTGAGGAGATCCCGCCCGTCGCGCAAGCGGATCGGAAAGTGCCCGGCTTGGACAACACCCACCACATCGACAGCGCGAACCACACTGACGGGCCGGATCAGCCTCGTGCCTGACTTGCCCGACGGCGTACCGGCACCCAGCGACGGTTCGCTCCCTAACGCTGACGTGAGCGGTGGTTTCGCCGCTTACGTTCACATCCCGTTTTGTCGCGTGCGCTGCGGGTATTGCGACTTCAACACCTATACGAACCTCAGCTTCGGTGACGGCGCGAACGCCTCCGACTTTGGCTCAACCCTGCTTCGTGAGATCGACCTGTCCGCCCGCGTCCTTCTTGGAGGCGCTCATGACTTTGGCGTCGGCGGTCTAGATGCGGGGTCCAGCTCGCAGTCAGTCGACGACGCCGCAGGCTCACGCCCGCTCTTGACCTCGGTTTTCTTTGGTGGCGGTACGCCAACCATGCTTCCCACCGAACACCTCGTATCGATCCTTGCGAAACTACGGGACACGTTCGGCGTCGTCGAAGGTGGCGAAGTAACCACGGAAGCTAACCCAGAGACCGTCTCCCGAGAGTCGCTTGAACAACTTCGCGATGGCGGGTTTACCCGAATGTCCTTCGGAATGCAGTCGGCAGTGCCGCACGTGCTCGCCACCCTCGATCGTCTCCACACGCCAGGTCAGGTAGAGCGTGTGGTTGGGTGGGCGCGTGAACTGGAGATCGACCATTCGGTGGACTTGATTTATGGAACGCCGGGGGAGTCGATTGACGACTGGCGTACCTCGCTTGAGGCTGCGATCGCGCTCGATCCGCCGCATATTTCCGCGTATGGCCTCACCATTGAGCCGGGCACGCGGATGGGCGGGCAGCTGAAACGAGGGGAAATCCCTGAACCTGATCCAGACGAACTGGCCGAGAAGTACATGTTGGCCGAGACCTTGCTGAGCCAAGCCGGCTATGAGTGGTATGAGGTCTCGAACTGGGCCAAGCCAGGTAAGGAGAGCCGGCACAATCTTCACTACTGGCAGGGCTCTAACTGGTGGGGTTATGGGCCTGGCGCGCACTCCCACATGAACGGCACCCGTTTTTGGAACGTCAAGCATCCCATCGCCTATGCGCAGCGGCTGAACGCGGGGGAGTCACCCGCGGCGGCACGTGAACTCTTGACCGATGCTGAAAGGCGCGAAGAAGCCATCATGCTCGGGGTGCGGCTACGCGAAGGAATCCCGGTGCCAGACCACACGCGGCCGGAGATTGTAGCAGGGCTCATCGCGGATGAACTCGTGGATCCTCGCCAAGCAATGAGTGGCCGCCTCGTCCTGACGGTTAAGGGCAGGCTGCTTGCCGATACGGTGATTCGCGCCCTGTGGTGAGTGGCCCGCCATGGTAGCAAACCACGCTCTGTGGAATAATTCGTAAGGAGACCGGTCAGCGTGACGACATTCGACGAACCAACGAATAAAGGAGACCATCATGGGTGATCAGTACATCATTACACTCCTTGCCATTATGTTTATTGGTGTCCCGCTCTACATCGCTTGGGTGTTGTTGTCGAAGAAGAACAAGGGCACGTGGGATGAGGAGAGTCGTCTCAAGGGCGAGATGCGATCACGTAAGTGGCGGGTGAAAGATACAGCTGACGACATTCAGGATCATCTATTCCGCAACAAACTTCCCACCGAACTTTGGCCGGTACCCGTGGGTTCCCCCGGAGTTCAGGCGATTTCTCACGAGCGTCACGATCCGGCCTGGCGAGCAATTACGTTCGTTCGCCCGTCGGTAGGTTCTAAGCTGCTCTTTACCGTAGAGATGCCACAGCAGAGCGATGGCTCCGAAGCGGACTTCGCTGAGGCGATTGTGGTCCGTGAGGGCGAAGGGTTCGACGTTCGAACCGCTGGTGACGATTTCCCGGAGTATTTGACCGACGACGTACGGACGCTGCTCGAGACGTGGAAGAA
>CAYOEJ010000008.1:36589-56206 GCA_964403015.1 uncultured Arcanobacterium sp. | reverse complement strand
CGTTGAATGCGGCCAGCCGAGTCTGCGTAGCGTACCGGCTTTGATGTCCTCCCCGCGCGGAACCTGCGGCCATGCCCTGATACCCACCGCGCTGGGCTTGACTGCCTGCCACACGTCAACGTAGGGATGGCCAAGAACGAGCACGCCCGGTAGCTTCTCAGCTTGGGCTGCGATACGTGACTCTTTTGAACCCGGTACAAGGTGATCGAGCAATATGCCTGCGCGGTGGTCCTCGCTGGGTCCAAATACGTTGAGCACATCCATCAAGTGGTCGGCGCCAAAAAGCTCCTCGATCATGATGCCTTCGTAGGCGAGATCCTCGCCCCAAATCTTCGCCACCAGTTCGGCGTCGTGCTTTCCCTCCACCCAAATCCGGGACGGCCGCGCAACGCGAGCCTCGTGGCGCACGTGTAGGGAACCGGAGGCGGTCAGCGTTTTGCCCGCGACTGTGCGCTCCGCCGTCGTCGGGCTCTTTGCCGCCGGCGGTTGGAGGTTGACGGCCACGCCGTCGAGCCAGAACCCTGGACCGAGGTCAAACGAGCGCGTCTTGCCGTGGCGATCTTCAAGCGTCATCTGCCACTGTCCAGCCACGCGGCCCAAGCGCACCACTTCGCCAACGTAACCTGTGGATACGTCTTCGAGGACCATGCCCACCTCGACGGGTATGGGTGTAGCGCCGCGTGGTTGATGCGGGTTAGCGGAGAGAACGTCGTTGCCGTAGCGGTCTGAAAAAGTCACTCGTCAAGGGTAGCGAACCTTCTACGTGAGATCGGTGACCAACCCCGCGTGCTCTGGGAATCTTTGCCCACCGCACGTAGAATTGGCACTCGGAAGACGCGAGTGCTACACGGGAGGGAGACCATGTCCGACGAACGACGCAAGATCGTACTCAAAGCGATCGTCCAAGATTATGTGTCTACCCGTGAACCTGTCGGATCGAAAGCCGTGGTCGAACACCATAACTTGGGCGTATCTCCGGCTACGATTCGCAACGACATGGCTCAGCTCGAAGAGGCTGGACTCATCGTTCAGCCACACACGTCGGCGGGTCGTATCCCCACCGACGCCGGGTACCGCGAATTCGTTGATTCAATCGCAGAGATTAAGCCCCTGTCGGCCGCCGAGCGAAACGCTATCGAGCGAATGCTTGGGGGAGCGGTTGATCTTGACGATGTTCTGGACCGCGCCGTTCGCCTTCTTGCTCAGATTACAAACCAAGTGGCTGTTGTCCAGTACCCGTCGCTCAGGCGAACCGCGATGCGGCACGTGGAGCTCGTTGTGCTCGGAGAGCGCCACATTCTTGTGGTGATTATTACCGACGCCGGTCGAGTCGAGCAGCGCACGGTACTCGCCTCCCAGCCGGTGACGGCGGAGCAACTGAGCGAGGTGCGGGTGGCGATCAACACCGAGTGCACGGGCAAGCAGCTCAGCGAACTACCGCCGGCTTTTGAGCGTGTGAGTGACGCGTTGCCCGAAGAGCTCAAACCGTTGGCGCAGAAGGTAAGCCTCGCCGTGGCGGAAACCCTCGAGGCAGATTCTGAAGAGCGCGTGGTGGTAGCAGGAACGGCCAACTTAACGCGCTACGACGTGGACTTTCATGGCACGATCTTGCCTGTGCTCGATGCGCTCGAAGAGCAGGTGCTGTTATTGCGTATGCTCGCAAACCAAGAAGATGGATTGCGCGTCCAGATCGGCCGGGAGAACGAAACCGAGGCCCTCACCGAAGCCTCCGTGGTCTCGAGCGACTACGCGGGAGTGGACCAGCGATCCGTGGCACGGCTCGGCATCCTTGGGCCAACCCGCATGGACTATCCCACCTCGATGTCCTCGGTATATGCGGTAGCAAAGTATCTTTCCGACATCCTCGGAACAAACTAACGAACAGTTATTGAACGACCGATTGGTAAGGAATTAAGTGGCTGACTACTACACAACCCTAGGCGTCTCGCGTGATGCGTCCCAGGACGAGATCAAGAAGGCGTACCGCAAACTCGCCCGCAAGCTGCATCCGGACGTAGCTGGTCCGGAGGGCGCCGACGAGTTTAAGGACGTCACGACCGCCTATCAGGTACTTTCCAACGAGGAAAAGCGCCGGATGTACGACATGGGTGGTGAAGATGCTTTGCGTGGCGGCGGCTTTAACGGAGCCCAAGGCTTTGGTGGCTTCCAAGACATCTTTGAAACATTCTTTGGCGGGGGCGGCGCAAGCCGGGGCCCGGCATCTCGTGTCCGGCGCGGTCAAGACTCACTGGTTGAACTCGAACTTGAGCTGGAGGACGTCATCTTTGGCGCACAGAAAAAGCTCAGCGTGGAACTGGCGATCGAATGTACCACCTGCCATGGTGAGATGGCCGCTCCGGGGACGGAGCCGGTGCCGTGTACCAGTTGCGGTGGCTCGGGTTCAGTCCAGCGCATGACGAATTCGATTCTTGGTCAGATGATTTCAACCACCACGTGTGGTGCCTGCCAAGGATATGGTTCTGTCATCGTCACGCCGTGCCCGGAATGCTCGGGGGAGGGCCGTATTCACGCCCACCGCTCTGTGAACGTTAACGTCCCGGCCGGTGTTGAAGACGGCATGCGCATTCGATTGCAAGGTCAGGGCGATGCCGGATTGGCTGGCGGTCCCGCTGGCGATCTCTTTGCCGAGGTTCATGTCCAAAAGGATCCGGTATTCACCCGTCATGGTGACGACCTGCACTGCACGCTTGAGGTTCCGATGACCTCGGCCGCACTTGGAACCGAAATCGAGATCGATACCTTCGACGGCGAGCGGACCGTCACGGTGGAACCGGGTACGCAGGCAGGATCTGTTCTGACCCTCGATGACTTGGGCGTGGGCAAGCTGCATCGCAAGCAGCGCGGCGACCTCAAAATCAATATCCAGGTGGCCACACCAACAAAGCTCGATGACGAGCAGCGTGAACTTCTCACGCAGCTCGCTGATCTACGCGGTGAGAAGCAGGGCAAGCTTGTTAGCGGAGGCGCGTCTGTCTTTTCTCGTTTGCGCGAGCGGTTCCGCGGATAATGACTCGCCCGGTTTACGTCGATCGAGAACTCATCAGCACGCCTGTTGGCTCCACACTGGTTCTCCGTGGTGAGGAAGCACGCCACGCGGCTACCGTCCGGCGCACGGGCGTAGGCGAGCAGATTGACGTGGTCAACGGACGAGGTTTGCGCTCGACCATCGAGGTCACGAACGTGGCGAAGAACGAACTGTCCGGTACGGTCCTTGGCGTTGCTGAGGAGCCCGCGCATGCTCTCGATGTGGTTCTTATCCAAGCGCTCGCCAAGGGTGGTCGCGACGAGCAGGCGGTAGAGACCGCCACCGAGTTCGGCGTGGATGAGGTTATTCCTTGGCAGAGCGCGCGAACGGTTGTCCGGTGGAATGATGCGGCGAAGGCAGCCAAAGGACGGGCGCGCTGGAACGCCACCGCGCTCGCTGCGGCCAAGC
Source organism: uncultured Arcanobacterium sp. (assembly GCA_964403015.1). Taxonomy (GTDB): domain Bacteria; phylum Actinomycetota; class Actinomycetes; order Actinomycetales; family Actinomycetaceae; genus CAYOEJ01. Next base: position 52,752 of record CAYOEJ010000008.1, on the reverse strand, counting down.
AGGCGCGCCGGTCATGGGTTCCCACAGTTGCTGACGGCATGAGCAGTAAGCAGCTTTCCGCATGGATTCGCGATGAGGTTGCTGGCGGCTCGCGCGTCTTTGTTTGCCACGAAACCGCCCAGACTCGGCTCGTCGATTCTCTCGGAGTTACCAGCACACAAACGCACCTGCCGGGGGAGAAGGGACGGATCGGCGTCGTCGTCGGCCCTGAGGGCGGGATTACCGACGACGAACTCGAGCTATTTACCCAATCGGGCGCCGAAACTGTGCTGCTTGGTGAGCATGTTTTACGATCGGCAACAGCGGGGCCGTGGGCAATCGCCGTCATACGCGCATTACTCGGTTAAGCTACGGTGCGCGAGCGCGACACCCGCGTTAGACTGGCGTTGATGACAGAATCGCAGATTGCTAATTCAACAGGATCGCCACAGGCTGCTCGAACCGTGAGCGTTCCCGAGCGTATTCCGATGATCAATATTCTTGGGCATCGCGATGAAGTTTTGCGCGCCCTGGAAAATGGTCTTCAGCCAGCAAACATTCATGTGCGCGGGCACGACATCACGATAACCGGACCGAGCACGGATGTGAATCTGGCGGGCGAATTGCTCTCCGAACTCATTACGGTTGCCGGCACGGGCGAGCACCTCACGGTTGATGCAGTGGAGCGCGCGCTGGCGATTTTGAAATCCGGACTGGCAAAACCTACCGATCTGTTGAATACGGATATCCTCACCAATCGCGGAAAGACCATCCGACCTAAGACTCTTGGGCAGAAGGCTTACGTCGACGCCATTGATGAGAACACCGTGGTGTTCGGAATTGGACCAGCTGGTACCGGTAAGACCTACCTTGCGATGGCTAAGGCCGTCGTTGCACTACAGCAGAAGCAAATCTCGCGCATTGTTCTGACACGGCCGGTGGTGGAAGCGGGAGAATCGCTTGGATTCTTGCCAGGTTCACTCAACGACAAGATTGATCCGTACATGCGACCGCTCTACGACGCGCTGTACGACATGATCGATCAAGATGCGATTCTCAAACTCCTAGCCGCCGGAACTATCGAAGTCGCCCCGCTTGCATACATGCGCGGCCGCACCATTAACGATGCGTTCGTGATCCTCGACGAAGCGCAGAACACCACTCCGGAACAGATGAAGATGTTCCTCACGCGCCTCGGCTTTAACTCCAAGATGGTGATTACAGGCGATCTCACTCAGATTGACCTCCCGCGTCACGGCAAGTCTGGCTTGGCGCTCGTGCGTCGCATCCTGCGGGACGTCGATAACTTGAAGTTCATTGAACTCGGTTCAGCGGACGTGGTTCGTCACCGGCTGGTTGCTGACATCATTGATGCCTATGCTCGCTACAACGATGAAAACGAGGAGCGGACACCGCGGTAGTGCATGCGGCTTATGCTAACGGCGTTGTGTGACGCTCGACCGCGACGTCCTCGCCCTCAGGCAATCCTTGTATGATTGACCTTGCTTCATATGCACAGTAACGCATTATGCGTGATCAGATCGTCGCGTGAGCGGCCAGAGAGGTGACCTGATGATTGAGGTCAACGACGAGTCGGGTTTCGAGCCGGCTCCAAACGCTCGTGAGATTTCTGAGCTTGCCCGCTGGGTGCTCGATGAGATGCGTGTGCACCCGCAGGCAGAGCTCTCGATCGTATTGCTCGATGAAGCCGCCATGGAAACACTGCACCTTGATTGGATGGATTTGCCGGGGCCTACCGACGTGATGTCTTTTCCTATGGACGAGCTTCGCCCCACCCCTGTGAACGAAGAGCCGCGGCCCGGCATGCTAGGGGACATCGTGGTCTGCCCTCAGGTTGCGCAGCAGCAGGCCCACCGTTCCGGCCATGCCACAGAAGAAGAGATTCTCCTTCTCGTCACGCACGGCATCTTGCACCTGCTGGGCTACGATCACGCCGAAGACGACGAGCGCAAAGAGATGTTCGACCTCCAGCGCAGGCTCCTTTTGACCTTCCTTGCCCGCCGGACACAAAACCCCAATGAGCCGATTCGCGACATCGACGACATCGACGACATCGCGCCGACCATCGACTGATCCGCTCAGTCACCGATCTCTGACCGATAACATTCCAAAGCCCCAAAGGACGCCATCAATGGCAGAAGTAACAACAGTTCCAGATGCAGCGCTCATTTCGATAGCGGTGATTGCCCTGCTCGGAGCGAGCATTGGCTCGATCATCCTCGCAGCACTCAACCGCATCACGCGCTCGCAGGCGGCCGAGGCTTACGCCGATGATTCGGGCGGCCACCGTATCGCATCCATTGTCGATCGACGCCCGGCCGCTGGCGCGGTTACATCGGCCATTCGCTCGCTGCTCCTCATCTTGTTTGGCGGCGCCATCACGATCTTTCTCGCCACGATCGTCCACAACCTGTGGCTGCTCCTGCTCGTGCTCGTGATCATCGGTGCCGTGGTCATGCTCGTGATGAACATGCTGTTGCCGTCCGGAATCGGCTACAAATACCCGGTTCGCGTGCTCAAGCTGTTTGGCGGACCGCTGTGGTTTCTCACGCGTCTCGGCTCGATATTCGTCACCCGCCGCGACAACGCCCCCGAAGAGGAGAAGGTCACCCAGGAAGAGGATCAGCTCGCCGTGATGGTGGAGCGCGTCTCCGAATCCGAAGCTCTCGAAGACGACGAGCGGGACATGCTCCATTCCGTGTTTGAACTGTCGCGGACCCTGGTTCGCGAAGTTATGGTTCCGCGTACGGACATGATTTCGATTACAGCAGATCAGCCTCTCGACAAGGCCTTGTCGCTCTTTACCCGCTCGGGTTACTCGCGTGTGCCGGTGATCGGAGATTCGGTGGACGATCTCCAGGGCGTCCTCTATCTGAAGGACGTGATCCGCAGGATCCATCATCGCAATGATGCCCACAGCGTGGCGGTCAGCGATGTGATGCGTGAGCCCGTCTTTGTGCCCGAAACGATGATGGTGGACGACCTCATGCACGACATGCAGGCAGACTCCATCCATATTGCACTGGTCGTGGATGAGTACGGCGGCATCGCCGGCCTTGTGACCATTGAGGATCTTCTCGAAGAGCTCGTGGGGGAGATGGTCGATGAACACGACCGCGCGCTACCCGAGGTCGAGCAGGTGTCCGATGGGCTTTACCGGATTCCGGCGCGTATGCCACTTGATGAGCTTGGTGAGATGTTCGATATCAAGATTGAGGACGACGACGTCGATACGGCCGGTGGTCTTCTTGCGAAGGCACTCGGGCGAGTTCCGATTGTTGGTTCCGAAGCCAACGTTTTGGGCTTGAACCTGCGTGCTGATCGTTTTGAGGGCCGACGCAAGCGATTGTCCTTTGTTCTTGCATCACGCGTACATGACGAAGAGGAAAATGATGACTGAGGCACCCATCTCGAATTGGCCGGAAAACTATCGTGCTGGCTTTGCAGCCATTGTTGGTAGGCCCAATGCTGGCAAATCGACTCTCACGAATGCGCTTGTAGGTTCGAAAATTGCCATTACGGCAAACCAGCCGGAAACGACGAGACGGGTGGTGCGCGGCATTGTCCAAAAGCCCGAGGGCCAGCTCATCCTTGTAGACACGCCGGGCCTGCACCGCCCACGAACCCTTCTTGGCGAGCGCCTCAACGACATGGTTCGAGACTCGCTCGACGGTGTTGACGCCGTAGTCATGTGCCTACCGGCCGACGAGAAGATCGGACCTGGCGACCGCTTCCTGCTCGATCTCGTTCAGGGCACACGTGTGCCAATATTCGCTGTGATTACGAAGACCGATAAGGTCGGTCGTGATGCGATCGCCGACAAGATCATTGCGCTGTCCGAGCTTGCCGATTTCGCGGAAATCGTGCCGGTAAGTGCAATCAAGTTGGACCAGGTTGATCTGCTCGCAGACCTACTCCTCGAGCATATGCCGCTCAGCCCACCCCTTTATCCGCGTGACGCCGTGACGGACGAATCTGAAGAAGCCATGATTGCCGAATTAATTCGCGAAGCCGCACTCGTGGACGTACGTGAGGAGCTACCGCACTCGATCGCCGTCGTCGTGGAAGAATTCAACGAACGTCCGCCGCGCAAGGGCGATGACCGCCCGCCGATGGTGGACATTCACGCAAACATATTTGTGGAACGAGACTCCCAAAAGGGAATCGTCATCGGTCGGGGTGGCTCGCGGCTCAAAGAGGTTGGCCGTGTGTCACGTCAGAACATTGAGCGCATGCTTGGTAGGCGCGTTTACCTCGACCTGCACGTAAAAGTAGCCAAGGACTGGCAGCGCGATCCCAAGCAGCTGGGCCGGCTCGGGTTTTGATACCTAACGTCGCGTGAAGAACGGTAAGGCGCCTGAGGCCTCGCAAGAGATTCGCGAGGTCCGAGAGCGTCCCCGTTTTCTGCGGTGGCTCGAGCGGGTCAACACACCTGCCGTATGGCTGATTTCGGTACTTCTGCTCGGGCTGTGGGGGACGTGGGCTGGCCCGGGTTGGAACCCTCAGCCGATGAGCAACCTCGTCATCCCTGAGACGTCCGATACCACGGTCGACTCACTTGTCGATACGCCTCGGATTGGCACCTATGAGGTTTCCAGCTCCGATCATGAACTCACTTTAACGACGGGCAATACGATAACGGTGCGCCTGTGGGAGCCTGAGGGCGTGACGGGGGAGCGCCCCGGCGTCGTTCTTTTGCACGGAACAGGAACCTCCAAGCACAATTCGTTTTCGTTCCACGCAAGGTGGCTATCGTCTGCCGGAATCGTGACCGCCGTGCCAGATAAACCGCTCGAGCACTACACGGTGACCAGCCGCGACTACGGAGAGTTGGCAAGCGCTTACAACGAGGTTGCCGATTGGCTCCGTGATCAGGATTCGGTGTACGAGCGCTCGGTGGGCTACTACGGCGAGTCTGAGGGAGCGCTCATTTCCCCGATAGCGGTTGTTGACGACGTCGATAGCCACTTTCTCGTCCTCGCATCCGATCCGGTGATACCGATTCGCGAGCAGGGTGCACTTGCTGCGGTCGCCTATCTTCAGGCAATAGGTGCGCCCGAGCAGCTCTACCAGGCGATACCTCGCCTTATTTCCGGAGCGACCGCTGATGGCGACTTCGATTATGCGAACTTCGATCCGTCCGAGTATCACGAGCAACTGACGGTACCGATTCTCATGCTGTATGGCACCCACGACCTTTCGATGCCGATTGTCCAGGCACCGGTGATCATGCAAGACCAAATCTCAGAAGCCGGAAACGATGCGCTGCTCGTGCGGTACTACGCCGAAGCTGATCATGGCCTGCGGGTTCGCGACGATATTTTGCAACAGCCTTTCCAAGACACGGCCGATTTCATCAATGGGCTACCCAGTTCCGTGGATGTTAGCCCCGCCGTAGCTGGCGCTCAGCCACGGCAAGACTACGTGGCACAAACTGTTGATACTCCGCGCTGGTTCGGCTCGGGTAATGCCATGCTCACGATTCTTATCATCGGAGTGGTGCTCAATATTCTCGGTATGGCGGTCGCAGCCGTTGGTCTGATCCGAGTACGTGGCAGACGTCTGTTCAACTACCAGGGTCTAGGTAAGCCTTTGGTGCTTAGTGGCACCACTGTCTTGGTGACGTGGGTCGTGTTTATCGCGTACATAGTTGCTGTTGCGTCGGTGGCCATGTCCTACGAGCAAAACCGTTGGCTTGTCCAAGGTGGCTGGCTCGTGGTGCAGCTGCTCGCGCTTTTTGCGGTGTGGGCCGCGGTGCGAGTGGTTCTCAAGGCGCGGCATATCAAGCCAATTTCGAGATGGACGGGTGCGACTATCCGGATGACCTTCCTAGGGCAGGTGCTTTTGCTCTTCGCACTTGCCTATTGGGCGGTCTATCCATCGATCGTCTAGGAAGTTCGGGGATCAGTATCCGGGCTCAAGTGCTGGCAGATAGCCTGCGCACTGCGTAACATAGTCCCAGAAGAAGTCCTGTGAAATGAGGCTAAGTGAGTACACACCTGCGTGCACAATCCTTGGCCACGGTCACGGATGTTGGGCGCCACAGGCGGCGCAATGAGGATCGAATCTTTACATCCGGCAATCTTTTTGCCATCGCCGATGGCATGGGCGGCCAGAGCCGCGGAGATCGTGCCGCAGAATGCGTAACTGAAGCCCTCGAAGATGCTGAACCTGCACTTCGCGGCGAATTGACTCAAACTGAGACGACCGATCTCATCCGGGACGCCCTGATAGAAGCATCGCGATGTATTTGCGACATGGTGGATGGCGATCTTGATGCCACAACGGCAACCAAGATTCTGCATCGCGGCGCCGCGGCAGGATCCACGGTTGCGGGAATTCACCTTGGAGAAATCCCGGTTGTTTTCCATGTGGGCGACTCGCGCGTTTATCGCTATCGCGCACCTGCTCCCAGCGAAAGCCAAGCAGTTGATCCCGAGGGCAACTCGGAATCGGGGGCGTCCATCGTCGGCACACTTACGCGGCTTACTCACGATCACTCGCTGGTGCAAGAGATGGTCGACGACGGCCTCTTGGACGAAACAGAAGCTCACTTCCACCCGCGCCGCAACATCATCACGAGAGCCGTTGGTACCTACGGACCTCCGGACGTCGAATTCGCCACGGTTGATCTTGAGGTGGGGGACATCGTTCTGATGTGCTCAGATGGACTAAGTGATGAGTTGCTGGACAATGAAATCGCTATGATTCTCAGTGAGACACTTGACGAAAGCCTCGAATCGGCTGCCTACGCACTGCGTGACATGGCCATTTCCGCTGGAGGCCATGACAACATCAGTATCGTCCTTATAGAAATTGGAGATAACCCATGAGCTTGGCCGTTGAATTTGTTGGCGAATGGTTCCACGTAGATCCCCAGGAGCCATTTCTTATCGGACGTGAAGGTCCGCTAGAGCTAGATGACAACCCGTACCTGCATCGCAAGTTCATCGTGATCTCCTACCAGGACGGCATGTACTGGATCGACAATCTGGGCTCGCGCCTCTCAGCCACTCTTGCCGATGAAGACGGCCAAACCCAAGCGTTTCTAGCTCCCGGAGCGCGCCTCCCGCTCGTTTATGCGCGTACCACACTCCTGTTTACCGCAGGGCCAACCACCTACGAGATGATGATCGTCAACGACGAACCTGCTTACTCGCCGGCGGTGGTAGAAAACGAGGACGAGGATTCCGGAGAAACGACCATTGGTCCGGTTGATCTCACGCCATCCCAGAAGCTGCTCATTCTTTCGCTGGCGCAGCCAGTGCTCACAGGACGCGGGACGACGTCGTCCATCCCATCCTCGCAAAGCGCCGCTGATCAGCTTGGTTGGCCGATCACGCGCTTTAACCGCAAGCTCGATCACGTGTGCGAGAAGCTCACCCGCCACGGCGTGCGTGGGCTACACGGCGGTCCGGAAAAGCTCGCCGTGAATCGGCGTGCCCGCCTTGTGGAATACTCGGTGGCCACGCGGCTCGTTACCGCCGATGATCTGCACATGCTCGACGATCCGATGTCCTACGACGACTAATGACCGCACCAAACATCTTCTCGTGGGGCCCCGTAGAACTGCGCTGGGGAAGCGCGGCGACCTCAACGAGAGGATCGTCGGGGCACGGAATGGTTGCCACCGCGCCGGTCTTTTTACTCACGGATCCTGAAATCGATCACTTTGCGCAAAACCTGATGGCGCGCGCCCTAGTCAACAGTTTTACCGCGTTGGCTGACTCGGGCTTGGAATTATTTTCCGAAGAACAGGTCAGGCGCGTGTGGGACGACGCACTGAACCACACTGATCGCGAGCTTGCTTCCGTGACGATGTTGGCTCACGATGTCACGTTGGGATTCCCGGATCTCTCCGCGGCACTTCTTGTTGGGATTTCCGACGACGCCGGTGAGCGCTGGCTCCTTCATACCAGCGGGAATTCCGTGATCCTTCACTTTCTTGACGGCCGCATTAGGGAACTGCACGGCACGTTCGTGCTCCGCGATGTCCAGCCCGGTGAACGATTTGTGATGCTCACGCAGTCGTTAAAGAAGAGCTTTTCATCCGGACGCATCAACAACGTGATCACGCAGCTTCGCCGCGCCGAACGTGCCGCAGCTGTTCTCGTGAGCCAGACCCCGCCGTCGTCGAACCAAAATCAAGGTGTGATCGTGGTTGACGCACTTGAGGCTGAGGACATGCTCAAACTGGAGTTTCCGGCCACGCTAGATGCTGCGGCCCTTAACGATTATCGAGCCGCCGAATCTGGCTGCGAGACGATCGGTGGAGAGGATGAGAGTGCCGGACGCGCTGACCGCATTACCGCCAACTGGGCGATGCGCATTCTGGGAATCGAAAGCTCCGTTGAGGACTACCTCGGAACTGCGCATATGCACGGGGGAAGTCACGGCAAGAGATCCTCGACCCCGCCGCCGGAGATTGAGGACTTTGTGTTCGTCTCCTATCTTGGTTCCGGTGGATTTGCGGACGTCTACCTGTACGAGGAGCAGACCCCCAAACGGCTCGTTGCGATCAAGGTGCTGAAGAAGTCGGCCGATGAGCTTGATGCAGAGGCGTCGTTTAGGGCAGAGATTGACCTCATGGCTCAGCTGTCGGGGCATCCATCGATCGTGACAATTCACGATGCCAACATTTCGGATACCGGGCAGCCCTACATTGTCATGCAGTTTTGTCCGCTGCCCTCGCTAGCCGAGCAACTCTCGCAAGGCCCTCTGGATTTCGAAGACGCCCTGCGGATCGGGATTCAGCTCGCGGGCGCGGTTCACACAGCTCATGTGCTCGGTATCGTCCACCACGATCTGAAGCCAGCCAACGTACTGACCACCGAATTCGGGCGGGTTGTTCTTGGTGACTTCGGCATTGCAGCACTCGTCCACGCCAGCACCAACGATGTTGCCGGTGTCTCGCTACCTTGGGCCGCGCCCGAGGTACTTCGCGGTGAGTCAGCCGGATTGAAGGCGGACGTATATTCGCTGGCTGCAACGATCTATACGGCGATTTATGGTCGCGCGCCTTTCGCGATCGGGGAGCGGATTTCGCGGCGCGAATACATCGAACGTGTTCAGACGGAGACGATTCCGTTTCGGCCGATTCCGGGCGTCAGTGCTGAAGTTCTGACACAGGTGAAAGCGCTGTTCAAGGCGGCGATGCAGCGTGACGCGGTTGCGCGGATGGACACAGCGAAAGAACTGGGCGAGGGTCTGCAGGAGATCCAGCGGGCACTGGGTTATTCGCTGACCGAACTCGACGTCCCGTTGGTCTAACCACATAGTGAGCCACATCTGACAATGCGTGGCAAGCCGCTTAGGCTTGGGGTCATGCACATGGTGGCACTTCTACTTACATGCCGCGGTGAGGTTAGCTAAGGCCGACTCCTCCCCGCGGGTTCGTGCGTTGGCCGCACTAAGTAGCGCCCCAGTTGAGGAGTCCATATGAAAACCCAAGGTGTACGTTCAGCTCAGAAGTCTTCGGGAATGCCCGTTCAAAAATATCGGCATTTCCTTGATATCAATCCGGTAGAGCTGCCGGACCGCCAGTGGCCAAACAATCGCATCATCAAGGCCCCGCGCTGGCTCTCCACTGACCTTCGGGACGGTAACCAGGCGCTCATCGACCCCATGAGCCCAGAACAAAAGCGCGAGATATTCGATTTATTGTTGCGCATCGGCGTTAAGGAAATCGAGGTTGGTTTCCCAGCTGCGTCCCAGGCCGACTGGGATTTTGTTCGGTCCTTGGTTGACGACGACGCCGTGCCCGAGGACGTGACCATCTCCGTTCTCACCCAGTCCCGCCCAGAGATTATCCATCGCACTGTCGATGCTCTTCAGGGCCTCCCTCGAGCCACCGTGCACTTGTACAACGCGACTTCTCCGGTGTTCCGTCGGGTGGTTTTCGGCAACGATCGTGAAGCAACCAAACTCATGGCCGTCTCTGGTACGCAGGAACTCGTGTCCTATATGGAAAAGACACTCGGTGATGAGACCATCGCGGGATTTGAATACTCACCGGAGATCTTTGTGGACACCGAGCTCGATTTTGCGCTCGAGGTGTGTGAGTCCGTCATGGACGTGTGGCAGCCGAGCGATGAGCGCGAGATTATTTTGAACCTGCCCACGACAGTTGAGCGGTGCACGCCCAACGTGTACGCGGATCAGATTGAGTGGATGAGCCGGAACTTGACTCGGCGTGAGTTCGTGACCCTTTCTGCGCACAACCACAACGACCGCGGAACGGGTGTCGCCACGACCGAGCTTGCCATGCTCGCGGGTGCCGATCGCGTGGAAGGATGTTTGTTTGGTCAGGGGGAGCGGACCGGAAACGTCGATCTGGTGACCGTGGCCCTGAACCTCTTCTCTCAAGGAATTGATCCCGAACTCGACCTGTCGAACGTGGACGAGATCCGTCGCGTAGTTGAGCACTGCACGCACATGCCGGTGCCCGAACGCGCACCCTATGGCGGTGACCTCGTCTACACGTCGTTCTCCGGTTCGCATCAGGACGCCATTAAGAAGGGCTTCGTTGCTCGTGCCAAGGCTGTGGAAGAGGCCGGCGGTGACGAAAACGCGGTGGCATGGGAAGTGCCGTACTTGCCGATCGATCCCAAGGACGTGGGCCGGTCCTACGAGGCCGTTGTGCGCGTCAACTCCCAATCTGGCAAGGGTGGCGTGGCCTACCTGCTCTCGTCCACGAGGCATCTCGAATTGCCGCGCCGACTCCAGATCGAGGTTTCTGGTTTGGTGCAGCGCTACACGGATCACACGGGTGGTGAGGTTTCTGCCGACCAGCTGTGGAAGATTTTTGCCGACGAGTATCTGCCATTCACGGCCGCTGATGGTTTGGAACCGTGGGGTAAGTATTCTCTTCGCGGCACCACGACCACCACGGCAGATGAAGGCCACCAGACCGTTCTTACGGTTACTCTTACCGAGCGAAACGAGCACGGAGAGCCTTCAGATATTACGATCGCATCCACGGGTACAGGCCCGATTGATGCGTTCGTCCAAGCGCTCGCTCAGGTCGGCGTGGAGGTCCACGTGCTTGATTACGCTGAGCACGCTCTTTCCGAAGGACGGGATGCTACGGCCGCCTCGTACATCGAATGCGAAGTTAACGGCCAGGTCCTGTGGGGCGTGGGCATTGACCCATCTACGATGACTGCCGGCTTCAAGGCAATCATTTCGGCCGTCAATCGCGCTCTGCGCTAGGGCGAGACTTGCCATTGAGCTCTGGAGTGCCGTGTCGGACCGTCACGGCACTCCACTTCTAAAACACTCCCACTGATCTCTTGACCTTATCCAAGCCGATAGTTACTCTGTAATCATTACCGGGTAACCATCAGGGCTTAGTTTGGGTCAATCCGAGGGGAGCAGCCAATGTCAGTCAAACATGTTCTGCTTGAGCTGCTCGCTGAGGAACCCTCGGGTTCCTATCAGCTCAAACAAATTTTTGAAGAGCGCACGGGCGGAACGTGGCCGATGAACATTGGTCAGGTCTACCAAACAGCACAACGCCTGGAACGCGACGGGCTTATCGAAGTGATCGGCGAAACGGGCGAAGGAAATCGACGCGCAGAAATCTACGGCATTACCGACGCCGGCCGTGAGGTTCTCAGTCAGTGGTGGGCCACCCCAATCTTGCGTTCCCGCACCGAGCGAGACGACCTCGTCATGCGAATGGCGGTAGCGGCAGAATCTCGCGCAATCGACGTCGTCGATCAAATCCAACAGCAACGCCTCGCCACGCTTCGTGAGCTGCGGGCCGTCACATCCGAACTACGCAAGCTTGACAGCTCGAACCTCACGGAGCATCTCCTTCTCCAACGCAGAATTTTCGACCTCGAATCCGAGGGCCGATGGATCGACCACATAGAACAAATCGTCACCCGCGCCCAACGCGACGCACGCGAAAGGAAATCCGATGACTAAGCCCGGAACCGACAAGGGATACAACGTAGCGTGGCCAGTGCTTGAACTGCGCAACGTGACGAAAGTACACAAGATGACCAGTGAGGACGTCGTGGCGCTGTCCGATGCGGATCTCAAGCTCAACCGTGGCGAACTCGTGGCCGTGATGGGTCCGTCCGGCTCTGGAAAGTCCACCCTGCTCAATGTTGCGGGCGGACTTGATACACCGACGTCGGGGAAGGTGCTGATCCACGGCACCGACCTTGGAAAGATGGACGATGCAGCGCGCTCGGCAACTCGGCGCCGCAAGATTGGCTACGTGTTCCAGGACTACAATCTTTTGCCAACGCTGACGTTGGCGGAGAATGTTGCTCTTCCATTAGAGCTGGATGGCCGAAAGGAAGCTTTGGCACGTGAAGCCGCGCTGAGCGCGATGGCGGACCTTGGGATCGAGAAACTTGCCGACCGCTTTCCCGGTGAGGTCTCACGTGGCCAGGCACAGCGCGCTGCGATAGCACGAGCGTTCGTTTCGAAAGACCGTCTCTTGCTCGCGGACGAGCCCACGGGCGCCCTCGATTCAAATACCGCTGAAGATGTGATGCGCTTACTTCGCACGCGTGTCGACGCCGGAGCCACCGGACTTCTCGTCACGCACGAAACGCGATTCGCAGGCTGGGCCGACCGCGTGATCTTCTTGAAGGACGGAAAGATCTCAGAGACAAGCGAGGAAATGTAATGTTCTCGCGACCCATCGTGAAGGTTGCGTTCCGAGATCTTCGACGCAACGTGGGAATGACCATCGTGGCAATGATCCTCATTGCCATTCCGGTCGCAGCTATTTCCTACACTGCTACGGCGATGCAAACATCTCGTGTAGATCGAGTTTCGTCGCTCTTTGCCGAGGGTGAGCAGGCCACAGCGTATGTCATCTCCGCTAGTCCGGTCAAGCAATCTCCGGACGGGGACAATGGACTGTCCCATGGCAATGATCGCGTCGCGGCTCCAGACCAACCATTTGTTTCAGTCATCGAAGACATTGTTGCACCCAACGGCGTTGTGGTGACCTCCCACGCTGATTCCTATGCGGAGGTTCGCAAGGGTGAAGGTTACTCAGTCTTCCCGGTTTACAATCCGGTGGAGCAGATTTCCGCGAGTGAACTGATCGAAGGAAGCCTCCCTGAAAAAGGAGAGGTAGCCCTTGCGCGTCGCGATGCCATCCTGCTCGGGGTTCGGCCAGGAGAGACCATTCAGGAGCTACGCTGGACTCCAGCGGGTGAGGTTGAATTTCATGATCTCGCAGTCTCTGGGATCACCAATGAAAATACGGTGGTGCAAAGGTCGCAGATCGATTTTCGCGACGCGACATACTCCGAGCTTTCGGGACGCATCAACGATCTTGAGTTCAGCGTGGTTGGCGATTCTCCGGTCACCTGGGATCAGGTCAAGGAACTCAATGCATACGGCCTCTTGGTTCACTCACGTTACGTTATCGAGAATCCTCCGCCGATGGCCGATCGGTATTCCGAGCTCGTAGATTTTGACCGTGGAGCCGGAACTGCCTGGGCCTCTGCGACCACATATGCGGTGGGATTACTTCTTCTTCTCGGTATCATCGAAGTGGTCTTAATAATTACGCCAGCCTTCACTGCCGCGGGCAAGCGCAACGAAAGAAATCTCGCCCAGATGTCCGCCGTGGGTGCCACCCGAAAGCAGCTGCGAGCAACCATGCTTTGGCAGGGTATTATTATCGGCCTACTGGGCTCGATGCTTGGCCTACTCGGCTTTGGTGGTCTATATGTTTTCGCGAGTATTTTGTCGCCACATTCCAATATCACGGTCAAGTGGTGGATTGTTCCGCTCGCCATCGCCGTATCGATCCTTTTGGGGATCATAGCCTCACTATGGCCCGCATATAAGGCGAGCAAAGTCGATGTCGTAGCCGTCCTTGCCAATAGGGGAACCGGACGAATTCCTTCGCGCAGGAAATATCTCGCTGCACCAGTTATTGGCGGACTTGCAACCATTGGAGCCGTTCTCATCAGCGATAGCGTGGGCGTAGTGCGAGATGGGGTCATCTTTATCACCCTTGCCTTCATTGCCGTTATGGGCCTGATTTTCTCTGCGCCAGTATTCATTCGTTTGGCAGGAGCCGCCATTGGGCGTGTTGCAGTGAGTGCCCGACTCGCTTCACGAGATGCCGTACGAAATATGCACCGGACTGGACCCGCTGTTGCGGCCATCAGCGTGGTTCTCCTCATGGCGACCGTGCTTACTTCTCTGTCGCTATCCATCTTGAATGCCGAGCGGCACGAGTTGCGCGCTATCGGACCTCGCGGATCAGTGGTTGTTCAACCGGACGTTCCAAACACGGGCGGAGATTCACGAGCCATCCTCGAGGAAGCTCTAGCAGATCTCAACGAGATACGTCCCATCAAGAAGTCCACGTTTTTCTCCGGCGTTGCTACGGAACAAGCGGGAAGCACTTGGCTGACCACCCTGATCGCGCCGGGCAAGGAGTGCCCTGCCCACACCAGCGACTACATGGGAAATACGCAGGATGCGTATAAAGAATACAAGGATGATCCGCGCTGTCAGGAAGATTTCACGCGGGCGTCGTTTGGCTGGGGATCGTTCCAGCAGCAGTACGTAGTTGGCGATGCGGAGATCATCGACAACCTTGGCGCGATTCGCCCCGAGGACAAGGCTAAGGCAAAGGAACTGCTTGCCCAGGGCGGTATTATCGTTGGTTCGACCAACCGACTCGATCACGGCCAAGCGACGCTCGCCATCGAAGAACAGTACGTTGTGGATAAGGATGGGAAACGAATTGCCGAAGAGAATCTAGACGACTTCGCTGACTATGAAGTGCGCACCGATATCATCAAAGAGGTAACGGTACCCGCTGCAAAGCTCCTCACCCTCAGCCATAGTTCGTCCCCGGCTTTCGTCATTGCCCCAAGTGTCGCGCAGGAAATGGGCTTGGATATCTCGATCGTGGGAGCGATCGTTGAATTTGAAAATCCCCTGAGCATCATGGACACCCGCGATTTCCCCAGATACACCAATGTAGGGCAGGACATGGCAACGATCGCGCACATTAACCAAGCAATCTTTACAGACGTTTTCTGGCCGCTGTCCATCGGCACCGCCTTCATCCTGATCGCACTGCTTGTGACCACAGCGGTAGTACTACTTTCTGCCCGTGCAGCGCGAAACGACATGGATACGATCAGCGCAATCGGCGCAAAGCCCGGAACGCGGCGGCGATTCACGGCAGTCCTCGGCGGTCTTATTGCGCTTGCAGGTGGCGTACCTGGGTTGGCAGCGGGTCTCATTGCCACGTATGTCCTCGGAAACATGCTCGAGGCCCGAATGGAATATCCCGTGATCGCCTTGTTCGGAATACTGGGCCTCATGGTGGCTATTGGCGTTCTGATCGGTTTGCTCTTCCCTCCCAAGACGCGCGGGTTGACGAGGCGAATGGACTGACGACTTCATCGCCAGCAAGCCACTACTCGATGATGGCTGAGCGCGGGAGGTAGGCCACATGGGCCGGGGCGGCGCGTGCCGAACCGGCCCATTGACGCAGGTGAGACAATGGCACCTGTGAAGACATACCGTGATGAAGCCATCGTGCTGCGCTGCCATGACCTTGGCGAAGCCGACCGCATCATTACGATGTTCAGCCGCAACCACGGCAAGATCCGAGGAGTTGCCAGAGGCGTGCGGAAAACAAAGTCCCGATTCGGCGCTCGCGTGGAGCCTTTCTCGATGATCGATGTCCAGCTTTACAAGGGCCGCACACTCGACGTCGTCACCCAGGTGGAAACTCTTAACCAGTACGGGCGAAACATCGCCCTCGACTACGATCTGTACACGGCAGCATCAGCGATCGTTGAAACAGCCGATCGGCTGCAAGGTGACGAAGGCGAACCCGATCCGCAGCAATACCTCCTCCTTCACGGGGCCCTGCACGCCATCGCCGTACGCTCACACGCCCCCGACCTCGTGATGAACTCCTATCTCCTTCGAGCCATGGCTCTGTCCGGCTGGGCGCTCGCAATTTTCGACTGTGCTCGTTGTGGCGCCGAGGGGCCACACGCGGCGTTCCACGTCCAAGCGGGCGGCGCTGTGTGCGACGATTGTCGTCCGGTTGGCTCGACCACGCCGTCGGTCGAAACATGGCAGTTAATGGGCGCACTGCTTTCTGGCGATTGGAAGATCGCCGACGCCGCGTCCACACCCGCGAGGCG
>CAYOEJ010000008.1:28650-36489 GCA_964403015.1 uncultured Arcanobacterium sp. | reverse complement strand
GTTATCCACCACCGGCGCGACGAGCTGGATGCGTGGGGCGTGCGTGTGCTGTGGTCGGGGCGTCAGCCGAGACTGTGGGGCTCGGTAGTCAAAGAGCTCAAGGAAGCTGAGCGGCTCACGCGATTTAACGACGTCATCACGCTAAATTTCTGTGTCAACTACGGAGGGCGCGCTGAGATCGCCGACGCCGTGGCGGAGATTTCCCGCGACATACGCACGGGCGTGATTGCGCCGCGAGACGTTGACGAGCAGCTAATTTCGAGCTATCTGTACCAGCCTGACCTGCCGAACGTCGATCTGTTCCTCCGCACCGGTGGCGAGCAGCGAACCTCGAACTTTCTTCTTTGGCAGTCGGCATACGCGGAAATGATGTTCATCGACGAGGCCTGGCCGGAGGTGAATCGTGAGGTACTGTGGCGGTGCCTTGTTGATTTCGCTAGGCGAGACAGGCGCTTCGGTGGGGCACAGGACACGGTGGCCGGGAACGACGCGGAGTAGACTGCAAATATGTTCCAACGTATCGATCTTCGCGGGCGCACCTTAAATCGCGCCGACCTTGCCAGTGCTTTACCCCGAGCCGAGGTAAATATCGATAGGGCACTGGACACGGTCCTTCCGATCATTGAGCGGGTCCGAAACGACGGCGGTGTGGCTCTGCGCGAGCTTGCCGAGCAGTTCGACGGTGTGCGGCCGCGACACCTGAGGGTCCCGCAAGAGGCAATCGATCGAGCCGAGGCTGAGCTTTCTGCCGAGATCCGCCGAGCAATCGAGATCTCGATAGAGCACAATCGGGTTGGGCACGAAGCTCAACTGCCGGTGGAGAAAACTACTGAGATCATGCCCGGTGGCGTAGTTCGCCAGCGCTGGATACCAGTGGAACGCGTGGGTTTGTACGTGCCCGGTGGATTGGCCGTTTACCCGTCGTCCGTGATTCACAATGCTGTTGCGGCTCAGGTTGCCGGGGTAAAGACTGTGGCGCTTGCATCGCCTCCACAGGCCGATAACGATGGCCTGCCGCATCCCACAATTCTCGCTGCGTGCAAACTCCTAGGAATCACCGAGGTCTACGCGGTCGGTGGAGCACAGGCGATTGCAATGTTCGCATACGGAGCGAAAGGCGAAGAAGGCAGCGAGGATCCGAGCATTCTGTGCGAGCCGGTCGACGTCGTCACTGGTCCGGGAAACATCTATGTCGCCGCTGCCAAGCGTGCCGTTCACGGCGTCGTGGGTATCGACGCAGAGGCGGGCACCACGGAAATTGGAATTATTGCCGACGCCGGCGCGAATGCGGATTTCGTGGCCGCCGATCTTCTATCCCAAGCCGAGCACGATCCGGCAGCGGCATCCGTTCTCTTTACGGATTCAGTTGAGCTTGCGGATGCCATTGATGAGGCAATCGCCCAACAGGCCGCGATAACCAAGCACAGCGTGCGGGTGAAAACTGCACTGAGCGGCCCGCAATCTGGAATCGTCCTAACCGACTCGGTTGAACACTCCATCGAGGTAGCCAATGCCTACGGCGCGGAGCACCTTGAGATTCACACCGCCGAGGCTCGTGAGGTTGCATCGCGAATTCGCAGTGCGGGTGCAATTTTTGTTGGTCCCTACAGCCCCGTTCCGCTGGGGGACTACATGGCGGGGTCGAATCACGTTCTCCCTACTGGCGGTACCGCGCGATTCGCGGCGGGGCTCAACGTCATGGTGTTTATCAAGTCTGTTCAGGAGATCGAGTACCAGCGTGAGCCGATGTCCGAGCTCTATCCGGCTTTGCGCGCACTGGCTAACGATGAGGACCTACCCTCCCACGGCGATGCCCTCGAAATTCGGCTCACACAGTAGGAGTAAGTGCGCCTACCGTGTCCGTTGCCACCAAGAATTGGTGACCGTAATCATCACAAATCGAAACACCGAGATTTAGAATTAGCCTCAACGGTTATTAGAAAGCAGGAGTGCACATGGCCGCGGAGAATTCTGTGAATGACACCAACCAGGCAACCGAGACGCAAAAGTCTAGCGATCTGAAAGGTGTAGTCCTTGTAGGTATCGATGGATCAGCCGGTTCACGCCGCGCGGTGCGTCACGGCGTGCTGGAAGCGCAGCGCCGCGGAGCTCGTCTTCACCTGCTCTACGCGATGATTCCGTACTATGGTCTCACCGGTCTGCATGCAGAACCCGAAGAGGAGGATCGCGAGGAATCGCAGAAGAGCCTCGATGAGGCCGTTCAAACGATCTGTGAACGTGCGCCCGAACTTGAGGTGACCTCCGAGGTCGTTATCGAAGAGCCTTCTCTCGCGCTCGTTGTCGCCTCCCACAAGGCCGATCTTCTCGTGCTCGGTGGTCGTTCGCTATCGGCCATGCGCCGTGTTCTACTCGGCTCCGTGTCCACCAAGGTGATTTCATACGCCGCTTGCCCGGTGCTCGTGGTTCACGACCGCCACATGGTGCTCGAAGGCGATGTGGTTGCAGGTATCGCGCCCGAGTCTGGTTCACCGAACACCTTGCGTTTCGCATTCGAAGAAGCCCAGCGTCGTGGACGTCCGCTGCACATCGTGTCAGCCCGTCAGCACAGCCTGTCCGCAACGTCGCTTTTGCGTTCGCTCGAGCGCAAGTCACGAGTGGAAGAGGGCATTGCCCGCGCAGCCGAACATACACGCGAGCTAGTTGAAGCTCACGCAGTAGATTTCCCGGATGTTGAATACAACCTCGAGGTTGTTAAAGATCACGCTGCCGACGCACTTATTGAACGCTCCCAAGAAGCAGCCGTCACGGTGGTCGGATCCCACGGTAAGTCCTCGGACATGTACGGGCTTCTCGGTTCGGTATCGATGGCTGTTCTCCAAGAAGCTCCGGCAGTCATTGTGGTTCCCGAAGGAAAGCGTTCGTACGCCTAAAGAGTTCCCTCAGTGGACGGGTTCGGAAGTGACAGACCTAAAGCACTACGCTTAAACCATGAATCTTCCGAAGCGTCCCGATTTGGCGGGGGAGCAGCCTTACGGCGCCCCGCAGCTTGACGTTCCCGTTTGTCTGAATGTCAATGAAAATCCCTATCCGCCATCGGAGGAGCTGATCAATGAGATCGCGCGTCGCGTATCGGCAGCGGCAACCTCACTGAATCGCTATCCAGATCGCGACTTCCAAGAATTACGTGCCGAACTTGCCGAGTACCTAGCGGGCGAGAGCGGTGTAAGAGTGCCCGCTCAGCAGATCTGGGCAGCCAATGGTTCGAACGAGGTCATGCTGCATATTTTGCAAGCTTTCGGCGGCCCGGGTCGCGCAGTCAGCACCTTCCTGCCCAGCTACTCGATGTATCCGGAGTACGCTCGCGACACGTTCACCGAATGGGTGCCAGGAGAGCGTGCGGCAGACTTCTCGATCGATGTGGACGGCGTCGATCGCGTGCTTCGCGAATCCCACCCTGCGGTAATTATTCTGGCTTCGCCGAACAATCCCACTGGCACAGCGCTCGATCCAGCCCAGTTGCGTGCAATTCTCGATCGCACGGCGACCACCGGACCCCGCGTGGGGGATACCGCAACGGCAACGATCGTCGTCGTCGACGAAGCGTACGCCGAATTTCGGCGCGAAGGTGTCCCCAGCGCTTTGGAGCTCCTCGAGGAGTACCCCAACCTCGTCGTGACTCGGACAATGTCGAAGGCATTCGGCGCGGCTGGCCTGCGCCTTGGCTACATGGCTGCGAGCCGGGACATCGTGGATCAGATCATGCTGGTACGTCTGCCATACCACCTGTCTGCGATCACCCAAGCGGCCGCGCACGCCGCACTCGCACACACGGGCGCTCTCAAAGAGCAGGTTGCTCAGATTCGAAAAGATCGCGATCAGCTTGCGCTCGATATTGCTGCGCTAGGCTTAGAGACGGCAGAATCAGACGCTAATTTCATTCTCTTCGGACATTTCGAGGATCGCCATACCGTGTGGCAGAAGCTCGTTGAGCGCGGGGTGCTCATTCGAGAGGTTGGCCCTGATGGCTGGCTGCGCGTGAGCGTTGGCACAACAGAGGAAAACGCGGCATTTATGACCGCGCTGAAGGAGGTCGTGGATCGATGAGCGATCAGACGCAGGCAGGATCAAGCCGCATTGGACGATGTGAGCGAAGCACCGCAGAGTCAACTATCTCGGTAGAACTGAATCTTGACGGCACAGGTGCGTCAGACATTTCCACCGGCGTACCTTTTTATGACCACATGCTCACCGCGCTTTCCAAGCATTCGCTCATAGATCTCACGGTCAGGGCAGAGGGCGATATCGAAGTCGACGTACACCACACGGTTGAAGACACCGCGATCTGCTTGGGCGTCGCACTCAAAGAGGCGCTTGGAGACAAGTCGGGAATTTCTCGTTTTGGCGACGCGCTCGTTCCACTCGACGAGTCACTTGCCCGCGCAGTCGTCGACGTAGCCGGCCGCTCCTACGTGGTACACCGCGGTGAGCCAGAAGGTCAGGAATACCACCTGATCGGAGGGCACTTCACAGGCGCGATGACCCGTCACATCTTTGAGTCTTTGGCGTACAACGCCGGCATCTGCCTGCATGTGGAGCTCGTGTATGGACGGGATCCGCACCACATCGTCGAAGCTCAATTCAAGGCACTCGCGCGAGCGTTGCGTTCCGCTGTCGAACGCGATTCGCGCGTGAGCGGCATTCCATCAACGAAGGGTGCCCTGTGAGTTCTACACGTCGTTACGTCATTCTTACGCCTTTCGATAAGGCCGATGTGGTTGCGGCTGTGCTGAAGCTGCGCAATATTCATGCCGACGTCGTCGCTACCGCCTCGGGCGCATGCGTCGTTCGCGAGCTGCCTGCGGTTGAGTTTGATGACTGGGACATTTCAGAGCTGCTTGCGGGTGGCTCATCGGGCGCTGATGAAGGTACCGGTGAATCAGATCCATCCGATGATCCGGACCATGTTGCTGGCCTGCTCTCCAAGCTCTCCAAGTACGGAGTTGTGCTCCTCACGGCTGAGATTGGCGAGGACGTGGGGCTCGAGGCGGGTACATCGGGTCTCGTTCAGGCGGTTCGCGTCCAAAACGGGCGGCGCACGGAAGACATTCCAGCCGGCCTTGTGCTTAACACCGTGGATCCCGTCATTGAGAGCCTTATCCTCGGGTCGAAGTCGATCGAGGAGATTAACGCGCAGGTGATCCGCGAGCAGGATGTGACTCCGTCCGTCCTGCAGCGTCTCTTCGGGCGGGGCGACCGGCGTCGTCGCGGCCAAGGCGAAGCGCCAGAACAAATCGGAAAGCCAGAGCACGGCACGCCGTCAGAGCAAGGCGATACGCCAGAGCGAATCGACGAACCAGTGCAAGAGAACGGCCCAGAGGACTCCACGGGGGACCCCAAGTGAACATAGTCGTTCTCGATGCCGGTACTGGAAATGTACGCTCGGTCGTGCGAGCACTTGAACACGTTGGCGCACAGGCGGAGCTCACCCGTGAGCCCGACGCGATCATGAACTGCGATGGTCTGGTGGTGCCGGGCGTGGGAGCATTCTCTGCGGTCATGGACAAGCTTCGGAGCATTCGGGGTGATCGCCTGATCGAGCGGCGCCTTTCCGGAGGACGGCCAGTTTTGGGCATCTGCGTGGGAATGCAGGTGATGTTTGACGAGAGCACGGAACACCAGCAGGCCGAAGGACTGGGCCAATGGCGCGGTTCGGTGGATCGCCTTGACGCGCCCGTCGTTCCGCACATGGGATGGTCCAAGGTCCAGGCACCGGAGGGCTCGACACTATTTCGCGGCATCGAAGATGAGCGCTTCTACTTCGTGCACTCCTACGCTGTCCAGAGTGACCCGGCCGCAGAGATGGCCGACGAGGCGGGACTATTTGAACCCCCGCTCATCACCTTCGCCGAGCACCACACGCGTTTCGTCGCGGCAGTGGAGAACGGGGCGCTTACCGGCACGCAGTTCCACCCGGAGAAGTCTGCCGACGCCGGTTCTGCACTTTTGAAGAATTGGCTCGACTCAATCAGTTAAACCGTCGAGATGGACCAGAGGCGCGAGCGATCGCGACGACAGAGAGGAACCACATGAAACCGCTAGAGCTACTGCCTGCAGTCGACGTCGTGGAGGGCCAAGCCGTCCGCCTCGTTCAAGGTGAGGCCGGAACCGAAACCTCCTACGGTGATCCAGCTGAGGCTGTTGAGAACTTTGTTCAGCAGGGAGCGTCGTGGATTCATCTCGTCGATCTGGATGCGGCCTTTGGACGCGGGTCAAACCACGAGCTCCTCGCGCGCATCGTCGCCAACACGGACGTCCGGATTGAACTATCGGGCGGAATCCGCGACGACGCCTCACTAGCTCGCGCAATCGAGGCCGGCGCGACCCGGGTGAATCTGGGAACCGCTGCATTGGAAGATCCCGAATGGACCTCGCGCGCCATTGCTGAGTATGGCGACAAGGTGGCAGTCGGCCTTGATGTTCGCGGTGACGTTCTGTCTGCCCGCGGCTGGACTCGCGACGGTGGCAACCTGTGGGAGGTTCTCAAGAGGCTCGACGACGACGGCTGCGCGCGTTACGTCGTCACCGATGTCACCAAGGACGGTACCCTCCAGGGTCCCAATCTCGACCTGTTGCGCCGCGTATGTGAGGCCACTGACCGCCCCGTCGTTGCTTCCGGAGGGGTTTCTTCTCTCGACGATCTTCGGGCAATTCGCACGCTGACCGAGGCTGGAGTTGAAGGAGCCATCGTAGGTAAGGCGCTTTACGCGGGAGCCTTCACACTTCCCGAGGCTCTTGAGGTCGCTGAAGGCTCGGGGGAATAGGCTCGACATGCCAGACTTTGAACGAATTCTCGCTCCCAACCCCTTCGCCGGCGATGATGGATCAATTCAACCCGCCGTCAAGGATGCGCTATCGAAGCCGGTGGGTGAGCGGACTGAGTCTCTCGTCTCTGCCCTCGATCGCGTGATCATGGCCGTGATGCCACACGCGCATCCTGGAATTCTTCCACCGGAAGAGACCGAGGTTCCCGTTGATCCCGATAGTGGCGCTGTTCCAGAAGAGGCCGACGCCGTTCCGCGCGGAATGGCAGGCATTGCGCCACATCAACCGGCAGCGGCAGACCCTCTCGAATGCCCCGATGAAGATCTAGTACGCGTCCCTTTCCCAGGCGGACGTGAAGCATTTCCCGTGTTCACGTCGGCGCAGGCGTTGGCTGAATGGGATCCGGAGGCTCGTCCCGTTCCGGTAGCGATCAAGAACGTCGCCGTGGCCGCACTCAAGCGGGGGAGCGGCCTCATCACGGTGAATGCCGAGTCACCTTCCCAAATGTGGTTGGGACGTTCCGCTGTGGCAGCTCTGGCCTCCGGTACCGAGTGGACCGCTCCGTGGAACGACCCCGAAATCACAGCACGAATCGATGCCTCCATCGATGGTGACCTGCCCGGATACGCTGGCGTGAGCATCGAGCCTGGTGAACGTGGAGTGGCCACAGTCTTGGTTCACGTCACTGGCAAGGCCGATCGCGAGCAGGTGATCGCCGTCGTCCAAACGGTCGCAGCCATTCTCGGATCGGAAGAGTATGTGAAAGCGCGCCTCGACGTCGTCGAAATCAGGCCCACGGCGGCCTCAAGACTGTAGCCGCTGAGCCGCTTTTAGTGTTCGGAAGTCTGTAGCCGCTGAGCCGCTTTTAGTTTCCGGGTTATTCAGTACGAGCTGGGTTTTCCAGCGTCAGCCCGAGTTCTTCCGCGTCAGCTTGCTAAATTGATACTCGATTAATGGATTGAGTGTAAAATTTACACTCAATCCGTCATTTATCACTCAATATGTGCGTGGAGATGCCATGTGCGTGGAGATGCCATGTGCGTGGAGATGCCATGT
>CAYOEJ010000008.1:23231-28550 GCA_964403015.1 uncultured Arcanobacterium sp. | reverse complement strand
GATGCCATGTGCGTGGAGATGCCATGTGCGTGGAGATGCCATGTGCGTGGAGATGCCATGTGCGTGGAGATGGCCGGACGCCAAGAACGTCGCTGCCCAACGTGCGCAAGGTCACCGGGAAAACACGGGCGGGCGTCGTCGTCGCTCTTGGCTAGCCCACGCCGTTACTGGTAAAGTGACGGATTGACCGACCGGCAAATTGCCGGAACGCAAGCGGAGAAATCCCACCTGGGTCCCCAAGGGGCCGGGTTATGAGAATACGGCGAGATCCGTATGCCCTCTGGACTCCGTGCGCGTCGCACGTCGAAGTTAGTAAGAGGAGCAATTATCAACGAGCCAAGAGTCAACGATCGAATTACCGTTTCCGAGGTACGTCTAGTCGGCCCTGCTGGTGAGCAGGTCGGCGTGGTGCGTGTCGAGGACGCGCTCCGACTAGCCCGTGAAGCGAGCCTCGATCTTGTTGAGGTGGCCCCGAACGCGAACCCTCCCGTTGCCAAGCTTATGGATTACGGCAAGTTCAAGTACGAGGCAACTCAAAAGGCCCGAGATGCGCGTCGCAACCAAGCGAATACCCAGCTCAAGGAAATTCGCATGAGCTTGAAGATTGACCAGCACGATTACGACACCAAGTTGAAACGTGTTATCAAGTTCCTCAATGGTGGCGACAAAGTCAAGATCCAGCTGCGTTTCCGTGGCCGCGAGCAGTCGCGTCCCGAAATGGGCATCCGCCTCATGGAACGCCTAGCTGCAGATACGGCTGAGGACGGCACTGTAGAGTCCGCCCCGCGCGTTGATGGTCGCTCCATGGTCATGGTGCTTGCACCTACCCGCAGGAAGTCTGAGGCTAAGTCTGATCAGCGTCGTCGTCGTGAGGCAGAGCGGGAAAACCGCCGTGCCGAAGAGGCCCGCCGCGCACAGAAGAACGCCGAGCGCGTAGCCGCCAAGAACGACGACGAAGCCTGAAACTAACGTCGACCAGCTGACACGAACCGCTTCCCAAGGGAAGCATGATTGCTGCGCAAGTAGCTAGAAGAGGGGCAATAATGCCAAAGATGAAGACGCACTCCGGTGCAAAGAAGCGTTTCCGCGTGACCGGCAAGGGCAAGCTCATGCGTGAGCAGGCAAACAAGCGCCACCTGCTCGAGCACAAGTCCTCGCGTCGCACCCGCCGCCTGTCTACGGACCAGCCGGTTGCGAAGGCCGACGTCAAGCCCGTCAAGAAGATGCTCGGCCTCTGAGCCGCGACAAAGGAGATAACAGACTATGGCACGCGTAAAGAACGCCGTAAATTCCAAGAAGAAGCGTCGCACAACGCTCGAGCGCGCCTCCGGCTACCGCGGTCAGCGCTCACGCCTTTACCGTAAGGCGAAGGAGCAGGTCACGCACTCGATGGTGTACAACTACCGTGACCGCAAGGTTCGCAAGAACGAGTTCCGCAAGCTGTGGATTGCTCGTATCAACGCTGGTGCTCGCGCCAACGGTATGACCTACAACCGCTTCATGCAGGGCCTGAAGCTTGCCGGCCTCGAGATCGATCGCCGCATGCTCGCAGAGCTCGCTGTCAACGACGCCGCTGCGTTCGCCGCGATCGTCGAGACCGCACGCAAGGCTCTTCCGGAAGACGTTAACGCTCCGGCAGCCTGAATATAGCGGGCACCATGCGGCCGAGGCCGCGTGATGAACGTCCAGTATGGGCAGATCGTTTAACCACGGTCTGCCCATACTTTTTTATTCGCCCGCGGCCATAGGCTAACCTTGTTCTGCATCCACCCCTCCTCACGAAGCGAAATAATGCCACGCACATACGTCTCAGACATGACAGGCCAAATCAAGAAGGCGATCGGCCTGCGTAAAAGAGTTAACCGTGTGCGCTACGAACAGGCGTTGGTGGAGGGACCTCAGGCGGTTCGCGAGCTCTTAGCCAACGCGCCGGAGCTCATTCGCGATATCTACGTGACGGACACAGCCCTCGAACAGCACGCTGACATCAACCGCCTGCTGCTCATGGCGGACCCTTACACGCACGTACTTCCCGAAGACATTTTCGCCAAGCTCTCTGACTCTGCTCAGGGTTTGCTTGCGGTCATTGACATTCCCGATGAGAAGAGTCTTGACGACCTCTTCGAAGAAGCTCCCGAACTAATTGTGTGCGCCATCGAGCTTCAAGATCCTGGCAACCTCGGCACGATCATTCGAAGTGCTGACGCGTGCGGTGCCGACGCCGTCATCCTCGGCCGCGGCTCCGTAGAGGCGATGAATCCGAAGGTGTTGCGGTCAACTGCCGGCTCCGCCTTCCACGTGCCCATTATCGAAGACGAGGATATCTCCGCGATCGTGAACCGGGCGAAGGCCTCCGGACTCCAGATTTTCGTTGCCGACGGCGGGGGAGAGTGGGACCTAGGTGTGCTCGCCGACGCCGCAGCTCAGGGTTCGCTGGATGCGCTTGGTTCAACCCTTCCAGACTTGCGGAAGCCAACCCTGTGGCTGCTTGGTAATGAGGCTCGCGGATTTACTGATGAACAGCGTGGATGGGCTGACGCCGTTGTGCAAATCCCGATGTGGGGTAAGGCGGAATCGCTCAACGTTGCGATGGCAACCACGCTGTGTTTGCATGCTTCCGCCACGGCTCAAAACAGGGGACGCACACCGCGAAAATAGGACCATTGTCCTTGGCGGCTACGGTTTTTCGATATTGTGGCCTAGGCCGCGATATTGGCAATAAAAGTGTTAGCTCTGAACGAGTGTATAACGTGACCTAGAGCACTAGCCTAAAGTCATGGTAGAGGTAAGAATTCATGGCCGGGGCGGGCAGGGCGTGGTCACGGCGTCCGATCTTGTGGCTATTGCGGCGTTTGCCGAAGGACGGCACGCTCAAGCATTTCCCTCATTTGGGTCGGAACGAACGGGAGCGCCCGTCGTCGCCTATTGCCGCGTGCGAGATACGGAGATCCGCACGCGTGAGCCCGTGCTTAGGCCGGACCTAGTCATTGTCCAAGACCCAACATTGCTGGGCATTATCGATGTCTTTTCGGGATTGAATCCGGAAGGTTACGTCTTACTCAATTCCTCAAAGCGCACTGCCGAACTTGGTTTGAGCGAGCTACAAGGTTCCATGCCTCTCGGCCACTTCATGACGGTTCCAGCAGCGGATATCGCGCGCAAGCATACGGGGAGAACCGTTCCGAACGCCGTGCTCCTAGGTGCGGCGGCGGCTCTGACCGACCTATATCGCATGGAATCGGTCAATCGGGCCATCATGGAGCGTTTCCCCGGGAAGGTTGGCGAACTCAACGTTGCGGCTGCCAACGAGGCTTACCAACTTGTGCTCGCCAAACGACAGGAACTTCAGGGCAAGCAGGGTGAGCCAGTAACGGATCTGGATTCCGGCGTCGTCCCTTACGAAACCGGTGATGACGCGGCTGAAGCGGTAGATGGGGAACCCGGAGTCGAAGCTGGCGTGGCGGGAGAGGATCTGCCCGATGCGCAGGCTCGTGCAAGTGTGAGCGAGGAGGAATCGCATGCTTAAGCAGATTGAAGGATCGAAAGCGGTAGCGGAGGCGGTGGCTGCCTCGCGGCCAGAAGTGATCTGTGCCTATCCGATTTCCCCGCAAACCCATATCGTCGAAGCGCTCTCCGCAATGACTAAGGCGGGTCTCATCGAGAACTGCGAGTACGTCAATGTCGAGTCGGAGTTCTCAGCGATGTCAGCCTCGATAGGCGCGTCTGCAGCGGGGGCTCGCGCCTATACGGCTACTGCGTCGCAAGGCTTGCTGTTCATGGTGGAGGCCGTCTATAACGCTTCAGGCCTAGGCTTGCCCATCGTGATGACCGTGGCCAACCGTGCGATTGGATCTCCGATCAACATTTGGAACGATCACTCGGACGCCATGTCGCAGCGCGATTCTGGGTGGCTCCAGCTTTATGCCATCGATAACCAGGAAGCGGCTGATCTGCACGTGCAGGCCTTTAAGATTGCTGAGGAACTGTCGCTTCCGGTCATGGTCTGCATGGACGGCTTTATTCTGACCCATGCCGTTGAGCAGGTAGACGTGCCAGAAATTGAGAAGGTAGATCAATTCCTGCCACCGTATGAGCCCCGGCAGGTGCTGGACCCGCAGGCGCCGATCTCTATCGGTGCGATGGTAGGGCCGGAAGCGTTTACCGAAGTGCGCTATCTCGCCCATCACAAGCAGCTGGATGCTCTCGAACTTATCCCGCGAGTTCAAGCCGAATATAAGGAAATCTTCGGCCGTGATTCCGGTGGTCTCCTGCACCATTACAAGACTGAGGACGCCGAGACAATCATCGTGTGTCTGGGTTCTGTAACGGGAACGCTCCGCGACGTGGTGGACATGCGTCGGGAAACAGGGGAGAAGATCGGCGTACTCTCGCTTGTCGCTTTCCGGCCATTCCCAAGCCAGGCTGTGCGCGAGGCACTGTCGAGGTGTGCGCGGTTCATCGTCCTCGAGAAGGCATTCTCGGTGGGAATTGGCGGAATAGTGTCGTCTCACTGCCGCGCCGCGCTCCGCGGCACTAGCTTCACCTGCCACGAGCTCATCGCAGGACTCGGCGGACGCGACATCACGATTTCCTCGCTCAATGCCTACCTCGACAAGGCTGTCCGTGACGAGGTAGAGGACACGACCTTCCTCGATCTTGATACCGACCTAGTGGAGCGCGAGCTTGCACGTGAGTCCGCAGCGCGTAGGTCGGGAGCGATTCCAGAAAATATGTTGCGCGACGTTGCTGAGCGGATGGCCCAACACGACATGGAGGGAGTGGAGCAATGAGTCAGGTTGACCTACCCACACCACGATTTCGACCCACCAACATTCCTCACTCGGAGGAGATGAAGTTCTATCAGGTGGGATCCTTTGCCGTGGGCAACCGGCTGGTTGAGGACGCGCAGAAGTCAGTGCAATCGGGAAAGAACCGATTTAACTCCTTGACCTCCGGGCACCGCGCCTGCCAAGGATGTGGCGAGGCGTTGGGAGCGCGCTACGCGCTCGACGCCGCGATGGCCGCCACCGACAACAACGTGATCGCGGTTAATGCCACGGGCTGCCTCGAAGTTTTCTCGACGCCGTATCCGGAGACCTCGTGGAACCTTGCGTGGATCCATTCCCTTTTCGGTAATGCGCCGGCGGTAGCAACCGGCGTTCAAGCCGCGCTACGGGCGAAAGGCAGAACTGATGTGCGCGTGGTTGCCCAGGGCGGCGACGGCGGAACGGTTGATATTGGCTTTGGCGCACTGTCCGGCATGTTTGAGAGGAACGACGACGTTCTCTACATTTGCTACGACAACGAGGCGTACATGAA
>CAYOEJ010000008.1:15336-23131 GCA_964403015.1 uncultured Arcanobacterium sp. | reverse complement strand
GTGATGAAGATTCGCAGGCCCGCGCCCGTAACCGAGTACCTGAAGCTACAGAAGCGATTCGCGCATTTGTTTAGGAAGGACGCCGATCCGGCTGTCATCGATCGCATCCAGGCCTCGGCCGATCGAAATATTCGTAGGTACAACCTTATCGACGATGAATCTCTCGATGAGTTTGTGAAGTACGAAGGAGAAGAATCATGAGCGCACCTGCTCACTCTGGTAGCCACGAAGGACTGCGTCCGTTTGCCATTACGCTCGACGTGGGATCCTCCCTAGCAAACGAGACGGGATCTTGGCGATCAGAACGGCCCGTTTACGTTGACCTTCTTCCCCCCTGCAACAAGCAGTGTCCTGCCGGGGAGAACATCCAGCAATGGCTGTACCACGCCGAAGAAGGCAGGTATGAAGATGCCTGGCGCGAGATTATGGTCAACAATCCGCTGCCCGCAACTATGGGACGAGTGTGCTATCACAGCTGTGAGACAGTGTGTAACCGCGCGCAGGTAGATGAAGCGGTGGGCATTAACGCCGTGGAGCGCTTCTTGGGTGATAAGGCGATCGAGGAAGGTTGGCAGATCAACGTTCACGTCAAGCCAACCGGCATAAAGGTGCTCGTGGTGGGCTCGGGTCCCTCCGGACTCTCGGCTGCCTACCACCTAGCGCTCCTCGGGCACAGCGTAACCGTGCGTGATTTGGGGGAGAAGCCGGGAGGGATGATGCGCTATGGCATCCCCTCATACCGCTTGCCTCGCGAGATTCTCGACGCCGAAATCCAGCGGATCGCCAACATCGGCGTAACGTTCGAGCAAAACTCGCGCGTTGACGACGTCGAAGCGGCTCTCGAAGAATTTGACGCGGTCTTCACCGCGGTCGGTGCGCAGATCGGCAAGAACGTGAATGTGCCAGCAGGGGCGGCCTCCAAGATTATGGATGCAGTGGACATCTTGCGCGATGTTGAACAGCAGGGTGGCGAGGAACTCCAGCCCATGCTCGGGCGTCGGGTGGTGGTATATGGAGGCGGCAATACTGCAGTGGATGCGGCGCGAACAGCACGCAGGCTGGGTGCCACCGAATCAGTCATTCTGTATCGGCGCACGCGCGATCGCATGCCCGCCCACGACTCCGAAGTCCAAGAAGCTGAGGAAGAAGGCATCAAGATGCGTTGGCTCTCCACCGTCAATCACGTGAATGAGGGAACTATCAAGATCGAAAAGATGGAACTGGATGAGAATGGGTTCCCACAGCCGACCGGTGAGTACGAGGAGCTCGCGGCCGATTCGCTAATTATGGCGCTTGGTCAAGAGTCGGATCTCTCGCTTCTGGAGGGTGTAGACGGCGTGGAGATCGACCGCGGTGTGGTTCGTGTGTCGCCACAAATGATGACTGGACGGCCCGGCGTCTTCGCAGGTGGTGACATGGTTCCAGCAGAGAAGAACGTGACCGTGGCAATTGGACACGGAAAGAAGGCTGCGCGATACATCGACGCTTGGCTCCACGGCGGCACTTACGCTGCACCGCCAAAGTCCGCCGACGCCACCCTTGATCGCATGGAGACGTGGTACTACTCTGACGCTCCGCACAAGGTTCGCGAACGACTCGAAGGGGCGCGGCGCGCATCAACGTTTGATGAGGTAGTTAAGGGCCTCGACGAGGACTCGGCGCTTTACGAGGCTCGACGGTGCATGAGCTGCGGCAACTGCTTTGGCTGTGACAACTGCTTTGGCGTTTGTCCAGACAACGCCATCACCAAACTTGAGCCCGGAAAGTACGAGTTCAAATACGATTACTGCAAGGGCTGTGGAGTGTGTGCACAGGAGTGCCCATGCGGCGCGATTTCTATGGTTCCGGAAGAAATTTAAAGGAGTGGGATTCTGCTTGGCTGCGAGCGGGTGGTTTATCGTAGCCGGAGATGTCACTTCTCGTAGCACCGGGACTAGACTGAATGCATGAATCTCAAGCGAAGCGCAGCACTGTTTGGCGGCGGTCTTCTGACCGCTCGGGCCTATCGAGCAGTCAAGAGTGTTGCGAAACAGAATTCTCCTTTGCGGCGCTACTGGGAGCACCATCTCATTCACGCTCTTGATGACCTCGAATCCCGCGCTCCCGAAAATGAACGGCCGCTGATTTACGTCGCGTTCGGCGATTCGGCTGCTCAAGGGCTCGGCGCCGACGAAGTGGGTGAGGGCTATGTACCGCGTATTGCGATGGGGCTTGAGCACGCGACCGGCCGAGAGGTTGTACTGCTGAACCTGTCGCTATCGGGCGGCACTGTTGCCTCCGTGCTCGGAACTCAGCTGCCACAGCTGAACGGACTGGAACTGCATGGAAAACCGCTCGTGCCCGACGTCGTCACCCTCGATATCGGCGGAAACGACGTTGGTCTGGATTGGTTGGATCTGAGCGAGTTTCGCGCGCGCTATCGCCAGCTCTGCGAGCAACTACCGGCTGGTACATACATCGCTGACATCCCTACCTTTAAGCCTCTTCGTGTTGCTACGCGTGCCCAAGAAATGTCTGCCATCATTCGCGAGGAAGCAAGCAAACGCCATCACGTCGTGGAACTTGAGGCTCTCTCGGAATCACTGAGCCTTCGCGATTACATGGTGAAGTACCACGCCCCAGATCTTTTCCATCCGAACTCACCTTGGTATGAGTTGTGGGCTCAAGAGTTCCTCAACAAGATGAGTGAGGTTCGCGGCTGGCAGCACGTCAACGTTGGCGATCTGCCGCGCTGGAGTGCCAACCCTAGCTGGAGCGAGAATTCTGCCCGAGCTCGCTGACGAATCGCCCAATTAGCGCCTTTAGTTCTTCCCAGACCGGCCCGGGAGCGCTCAGCGATCCGTGGAAAGTCCCCGATGGCATATGCAGTTCGACCACCGCGCCCGCATCAGCAAGATCTTTCGCGAGCTGGATGCCTTCGTCGCGCAGCGGGTCGCTTGGATTGACGACGACGAAGGTCGCCGGAATTCGATGGACGCTACGTAGCGCTTCGGAGACCGTTGGCGTGGTGCCACGGTAGTGCTCCCACGCAGGGACTGCGGCCTGGCGGGTAAAGACCGGAGCCTTCGACCACCTGGTATATGAGCGTGCCGCGATGAGTGGATCGATGCATGGCTCAAGCAGTATCAGTCCGTCAACCTTAACGTTGCCTCGGGCTGCGATCGTCCATGCGAGCCCAGCGCCGGCGGAATCTCCAAACAGCACCACCGGGCCGGAGAGCTCAGCCAGCTCACGCTCACAATCCTCGACGGCGGCAGGGTAGGGGTCTTCCGGTGCCAACCGGTACTCGGGGGCCACGACCCTAAAACCAAGATCGCGCAGCTCGGCGTTTTGGCAATCGTTGTATTTCGCGCTTCCCGCTATATACGCTCCGCCATGAATGGCAAATAGGGTATGAGTGGCGATGGGAGTATCAAAGATTCGGGTGCCCGAATTCGTGACCTGCGGCATCTGCGCCTTCTCGAGTTGTGTGCCGCTCGATAAGAGCTCCTCACCCGCACTTCTCATGAGGTCGGGGTGAGAAGTGGTTTGTGCCGGCGTATCGGCGATGACGTGTTCGAGTTCCGGCCTTATGTACGGCGCCGTGGCCTCGGCGTCTGGATTGGCAGCGACAGGGTCCACGTAGGATTCAAGCACTTCGGCCAGCATGGCATCGAACGCTTCGGGGTCCTCGCGGCGTATACAGTGGCGGGCTCCTGGCAGGTGGCGCACGCTGATGAACTCATTGCCAATGTTGCGCACCGCGTCGGGGTCCACGAGAGTGTCCGGTCCATCTGAGGTGACGACGACGGTGCGGACTGACAGCCGTGACGCTAGGCTTTCCCACGGCTCATCGAAGGTCACCACGCCAGATTCGCGCAGTGCGAGATCCACTCGCATCTTGCCCTGAAGCCAGCCCGCGTACTCGCTCGCAGGCCACGAGGGGTACTCGTTCATGATTGATTTCAGTGCAGCTTCAGGATTGGCTCGCATACCCTCGATGCTGTGCCGCGCTGCAACGGCGTCGTCGTGATAGCCGCGACTTTGATCGGTCGAGAGCCATGCGGGATCCTCGAGAATCACCAACTGGAAGAGGTAGGGATCAATATCCGCAAGTGCGGAAAGTAGGGCGCCTCCCATCGAGTGTCCGATTCCGATCAGTGGAGATGGTACGGCCTGTCGATCGGCACGCTGCGCATTGATTTCGATGACTGTCTCGCGTAGCGCATCAAGCGCTGCACCAAAGGGGTCTAGGAGATCCTCGGCAGTCAACCGTGGTGAATCCCCGTGCCCGAGAGTGTCGATCGAAAAGACCTGGAATCTCGACGACAGGCGCTCAGAGAGATCCGTCAACGATGCGGCGCAATCTGTCACGCCGTGAGTCGCAATGACGGCGGGATGGTGGGGATCTCCAGAAACTACATAGCTGAGCACGATGCCAGTTTACGCTTGTTCGGCTGCTTCCTCTTCGGCCTCCACGTCGTATTCGTCCACCAGCTTGTTTGTTCGCCAAATTATCAGTCCGTACAGAGCGAAAAGGAAACCGACGGTCGTAACGAGACCCAGCACCGTAGACCCGCTGATGGCAAGTACCACGTAACCCATTATTGCAGCGCCTGCGGCAAAAAAAGCGTAGGGGAGCTGTGTCGAGACGTGAGTGACGATTTCACAGCCCGCACCGGTGGATGAAAGGATCGTCGTATCAGAGATCGGCGAGGAGTGGTCGCCCCAGACTGCTCCCGCAAGTACGGCTCCGAGAGCGGGGATGAGGAAGTCCGTGGCGCCGGCGGCAATGAGGATATCTCCAGCGATTGGCAGAAGCAGGCCGAATGAGCCCCAAGACGTACCGGTCGAAAAGGCCATCCCAGCTGCAACCACAAACATGATTGGAACGAGCCAAGCATTGGAGATCCCTGAGTCAGCAACCAAGCCGCCAAGGTAGTCACCCGTTCCAAGTGCGCCAACAACATCACCAAGGGTCCACGCAAAGATGAGGATGAATACGGCTGGGAGCATTGACTTCATGCCCTCGAGCGAACCAGTCAACAATGTCGTGGCACTAAAGTCGTCATTGCTGTTCGTGTTTCGTAGGTAGTAGTACAGGGCGCAGGCGAGTCCGATAAGCGCACCGATCACCAAAGCATCAGTTACTACGGTGTTCGCAAGCATGTCCATGGGGGACGTGGCGCCAGAACTTGCCCAGCCGGTGTAGAACATTGCGCCGACCACACCCACCACGAGAGCGATGAACGGAACGATGAGGGCTCTCTTAGCGCCCGGGCGATTCACGGGCAGGTCCTCAGACAGCTCGCCCGGAATCTGAGCATCGTGTGCGAACGTATCGCCGTGCTTCAAAGCGCGCTTTTCTTCCTTGCGCATGGGGCCGAAATCGGTACCGAAGTAGATGACGACGAAGACTGCCAGCACCGCTGCGATCGCGTAGTAGTTAGCAAATGATGCTTCGATAAAGCCCATCAAATCACTGATCTCGAGTGTTGAAGCAGCAAAAATAGGTGCAAGGAGGCCGATGATGGATGCACCCCATGAGGAAAATGGCGCGAGCACGGAAACCGGAGCCGAGGTTGAGTCGATAATGTATGCGAGTTTCGCTCGTGAGACCTGGAATCGGTCGGTTACCGGCTTTGCAACTTGCCCAACGGCTAGGGCATTGAAGTAATCATCGATAAAGAGGAGCACGCCCAGCCCTGCGGCCATGCCCTGAGCGCCCTTACGAGTCTTAATCTTTGTGGCTACCCATTCTGAGAACGCCTCAGCTCCGCCCGCCATGAGAACGAGAGCCGTGATGATGCCCAAGATGAGCAGGAAAAGGATGATGTAGACGTAGTCGGTATTGACTCCGCCATCGGCCCAGAAAATCCCCGAGACCGTTGTCCACAGCTCTTTTGCGGAGGCGACAATATTGAAGTTGGTGCTCATGAGCGCACCTATGACGATGCCCGCTCCAAGGCTGAGCAATACTTTTCGCGTAACAATTGCAAGGACAATTGCGAGAATTGGTGGAACTAGAGTCAAAATGGGGTACTGGTCTACCACGGGAGTTCTCCTTTTTGTGCTTGTGGCAGTTTAGCGAAACACTGCAAGAAGCCCACTTGTGGTCCCATGTCGCGTCGAGACCCGTGAAGGCCTTGTGATTTGGCTATATACCGGCAATTCTGCGGGAACTGGTTGCATATTACAGACGGATAATAGCCCCTAAAGGTCACGGATTGTTTCCAAATTGTTATAAAGACTGATCTCAAACGCTTGCGAAAAACCTGTCAGACAACTTAGGAACAAACTTGTCGGACAACATATGAACTGGCTCGTTTTGTCAGATCCAGTACTCAACGGAGAGGAATGAGATGTCTGTCAAGAAGACTCGTGTTGTAGCTGCACTTGCAGCGGCAACACTCGCGCTCAGCGCATGTGGTGGCGGAGACGCCGAAAATGAAGAGACCACAAGCAATGGGGGCGCGCAAGAAACCACCACTGATGGCGGAGGTGGCGAGTCCGCCGGAGGCGATATCACGCTCGGTGTGGCATACGAAACCACCAACTACCACCCATCGAACACGTCGTCGGCACTCGCATTGGGTACCAACTGGCACGTCGTCGAAGGCCTGTACGAATTCCATATGGAAAACTACGAGGTCTACCCGGCTCTCGCAGCTGATGAGGATCCCGTTCAGGTATCAGATACCGAATACGAGGTCACTCTCCGTGATGGCGCCAAGTGCTCCGACGGTTCTGATGTAACAGCAGAGGATGTCGTTTCCTCCTTCGAGCGTTCTATGGCAGAGGGCAACATCTACCTATCAATGCTTGACTTCATCGAGTCGGTAGAAGCCAAGGATGATTCCACAGTGACTATCACGTTGAACAAGCCGTTCAACTTGGTCAAGGAGCGTCTCGTCAACGTCAAGATCGTTCCGGCTTCGGCCTCGGATGAAGATCTAACCTCGATGCCGATCGGTTCTGGCCCGTGGAAGTACGAGTCCATTTCTGAAGCACAGGTTATTGCGGTTCCCAACGAGAACTACAACGGCGACTACCCGGCAGGCGCAGACCGCATGGTGTGGGAAGTCATTAAGGACGACACCGCTCGCACCACCGCTGCATCGGACGGCACCATCGACATCATCGAAACCGTACCGGCCGAGAACATTGAAATGCTCGAAGCTGCAGGCATGACCATTGAAGAGGTGGACGGCTTCAACCTTCCGTTCCTCATCTTCAACACCACCAAGGCTCCGTTCGATCAGAAGGAAGTCCGCCAGGCATTCCACTACGCGATCGACACCGAGAAGCTCGTTGAGAACAACATGTCCGGCAAGCTTAAGCATTCGGCGTCGACGGCGTTGTGGCCACGGCTCCGTTCTATGCGCTTGGTGGGTTCGCACAGGTTGAACAGCACTTCCGTGCTCTTCGCAAGGCCACTGGTCTTCCACTTTTGGCCTATGACATCCCGGTCTGCGTCCACGTTAAGCTCTCGCCAATTATGTTGCTTGACCTCGCCAAGGAAGGCGTGTTGGACGGCGTGAAGGATTCTTCCGGCGACGACGTTTCGTTCCGTTTCCTTCTCCAAGACAATCGGAATGCGGGTAACCCGCTTTCGGTACTGACGGGCCACGAAGTCGTTGTAGACGGAGCGTATCTTGGTGGTGCGGACGGATCCGTACCGGGCCTCGGTAACGTGGATCCAGCAGGGTATGTGCGCCAATGGAATGCCTATCAGGCAGGAGACTGGGAAGCAGTTCGAACCGAACAGAACCGGCTTGCCAGCCTGATGCGCATCACTGGAGTTGCAAAGTCCGTC
>CAYOEJ010000008.1:13534-15236 GCA_964403015.1 uncultured Arcanobacterium sp. | reverse complement strand
TCATGCAAAAGGCACGGGATCAGGAATCAGCAGACGGAGCGGAGACCGGGCTCGGAGCCGACACTGGGCTCGGGGCGGAGATCGGGCTGGGAGCCGAAACTGGGCTGGGGGCCGACACTGGGCTGGGGGCCGATACCGGGCTCGGTGCTGACACTGGGCTCGGGGCGGAGATCGGGCTGGGAGCCGAAACTGGGCTAGGTGCTGATACTGGGCTTGGTGTGGAAACTGCTGACTGTGCCGCCGGTGTATCTGCCGACGCGGGCGACTGCGCCGAGACCTGCGCCGGAGTCACCTGGACATTTGCAGCGGTCTGAGCGCTAGGAACTGACGCGGCAGAAACGGCCGACTCCGACTTCTGAGTGATCTCAACGCGATCACGCGAGGTGTCGTTTGAATCAGCAATTGCTGCTCCTGCTCCGGTGGTGAGGAGTGCTGCTGCAGCAAGTGACCCGCTGATCGTCCAAATCTTCTTCGTGGTCTTCATTTTCATACCTTCTGTTCGTTGACTTCATTCGGTGGAAGAGGCTCGTTGTTCTTCCTGATGACTTAAGTCTGTAGGTGCTACATGAAAGTGGGGACCAGATGAACATGAGAACGTTTTAACGTAAGTAAGCTGTCAGAAACCAAAAGGGTGGGGCGATGAAATTCATCGCCCCACCCTTAGGTGTTACAGCTTTAAGGTATCAACCTTAGTAAGCGTTCTTGTTGTCGTCCGTCATGTCGTCCAACTTGTCGGACGCACGATCGGCGGCATTGTCGACCTTGTCGCCGAATGTCTCACCGGTCTGGCCGGCATCCTTGGATACGTCCTCACCGGTGTGACGTACCTTCTGGCCCAGATCTTCGACGCCCTTTTCGAAGTCAGACTTGCCCTCAGCTTCCTGTGAAGCCTTCTGGGTTGCTTCCTCGCCCTTATGGCGGACATTCTGCGCCACGTCCTCTGCCTTGTGCTTAGCGTTGCGCGCGGCGTCGGTCACGGTTTCCTTGACGTTCTGCAGCTTTTCCTTAGCCTCGGGAGAATTGATCTTCTCCTTGGCGCCGTCAAAGACGTTCTTTGCTGTCTCGGTGACCTTGTCAAAGAATGAACCGTTTGATGCGTTGTGATTCTCAGTCATTTTTTCTCCTATCGGGGACCTGAAAATTGCTCATCTCCTATCTTACGAGGGCGAGATGGAGAGTTCGCACAGAATTCGCGGTTTAAGCCGTCAGCGTGGAAGTGTCGTCCTTGGCCCAGCCCATCGCCCCCGGGAATTGAACGGACTTCGATGCTATTCCTACCGCAAATTCAAGTGCCTCGCGTGAAGACATGTCCTTAGCCAGCCCGGCAGCGAATGCGCCATGAAGGACATCGCCTGCTCCGAGACTGTCCACTACCTCAACCTGGGGCACGGGAACCGTTGTTTGGAATGCCGTGGGGGAACCTCCTCCGCGCTCGTGGATGACAACGGGCTCCTGACCGTGGGTTTGCGCGATGAAGGCTATGGAATCCGGTGAACCGAGGGAAAAGACTTCCCGACCCTGTGGATCAACGTAATCGGCGGAGAAAATAGCGTGCGTGACGTATTCGAGGAGCTCTGCAATCCCAGGCTTGTATGATCCCCCATCAAGGACAACGGGAATCCCCCTTTTACCGGCTTCTTTCACCAGGTGGATCTGAAGATCCAACATGTGCCCATCAACCAGAAGAACGGCCGCATCATCC
>CAYOEJ010000008.1:0-13434 GCA_964403015.1 uncultured Arcanobacterium sp. | reverse complement strand
GTGGATCTGAAGATCCAACATGTGCCCATCAACCAGAAGAACGGCCGCATCATCCAAAACTGCTAGTTCAGCAAGTCTGGACTGGCGTAACGGATTGTTCTGGGACACAACCGCACGGTGACCGTCGTCGTCGATGAGCACCGTGGATACGGGGAAGTTAGAATCCTCAGCTCGGTCTACAACTGAGATCCCGGGAAGGTACTCTCTCGCGATCTGCGCCAGCGGACTTGTTCCAAGCAAGGTCACGAGGGTACAGGGCAGACCAAGAGCGGAAGCTGTGCGTGCCGCATTCGCCGCCGGCCCTCCGACATCGACCGATGTGCTTTGGGAAACGACCTTCTCGTTCGACTTAGGTACAGTCTTGACCCGTTGAGAAATATCGAGTGTCGTGAGTCCGCAGAAAACCAAAGTCTTATCTCCAGCCATAACGGAAACGTATGGGATTTGCGTGAGCGGCGCAATCCGGACGTGGATCGCACGCGGGGTGGCAAATGACTACAATGAACGGGTATGTCGCCGGTCGAGTAGGCCGGTAATTTTGGAAAGGTGCCCATGGAGAACCTCAGTCCACTCGATGAAGCAGGAATCGCTCAGGCAGTCCGCAATGCCAAAGATGCTTTCGATGCTGCCACGAGCCTCGACGAACTTAAGGCTGCACGTCTCGCACATAGCGGCGACCATGCTCCGATCACTCAAGCGAACATGCAAATCAAGACGCTGGATAAAGCAGACAAGCCGGTGGCCGGCAGGTTGATGGGCGGTGCGCGCAAGGAGATTCAAGCCGCACTTGCTCAGGCCACTGAACGACTGGAGGCGGAGAACGAAGCGCGTATGCTGGTCGAGGAAACGGTGGATGTCACCCTTCCCACGCGCCGTGCGCCCCAAGGTGCTCGCCACCCGCTTCCCACACTGATGGAAGATATCTCTGACTTCTTTATCGCCATGGGTTGGGAAGTTGCCGAAGGGCCAGAGCTCGAGCACGAGTGGTTTAACTTCGATTCCCTCAACTTTGGACCGGATCACCCCGCACGCCAGATGCAAGACACCTTCTATGTCGACGGTGCGGTGCAGGTGCCAGAAGGCGGTGGCGAACCTTCGGCTCCTGCCGAGGCACCCGGTCTCGTGCTACGCACACACACCTCGCCAGTGCAGTCGCGCACGATGCTAGAACGCGGCGCCCCACTGTATATCGTGTGTCCGGGCAAGGTCTTCCGCACCGACGCTCTCGACGCCACGCACACCCCAGTGTTCCATCAGGTTGAAGGCCTAGCAGTTGATAAGGGCCTGACAATGGAGCATTTGAAGGGCACGCTGGACCACTTTGCACGCGCGATGTTTGGCCCAGAAGCTCGCACGCGCCTGCGCCCGTCGTTCTTCCCGTTCACCGAACCATCGGCCGAAATGGACCTGTGGTTCCCGCAGAAGAAGGGCGGAGCCGGATGGATCGAATGGGGTGGTTGCGGCATGGTCAACCCGGAAGTGCTGCGAAACTCTGGGCTCGATCCAGACGAATACACGGGCTTCGCCTTCGGAATGGGCATTGAGCGCACCCTCATGCTCCGCCATGGCATCGCGGATATGCGAGACATGGTGGAAGGCGATGTGCGTTTCTCCCAGCAGTTCGGAACCAACGGAAGGGGCAACTGATGCCACGTATCCCAATTGATTGGCTCGCAACCCACGTTGAGGTTCCCTCAGACCTGACAGCCTCACAGCTCGCGCACGACCTCGTGAAAGTAGGTCTGGAGGAAGAAGAGATTCACCGTCCGGACGTGACTGGTCCGATCGTCGTCGGCAAGGTACTGACCCTCGACAAGAACGAGCAGTCGAACGGCAAACTCATCAATTACTGTCGCGTGGACGTGGGCGAGCACAATGACGCTCCCGGAACCGGCAAGGAACCATCGGATCTACCCTCGCGCGGAATCATCTGCGGTGCACACAATTTCGAGGTCGGGGACTACGTCGTTGTCTCGCTGCCCGGAGCGGTGCTTCCCGGCGATTTCAAGATCGCCGCGCGAAAGACGTACGGACACATTTCCGACGGCATGATTTGCTCGGTGAGCGAGCTTGGTATCGGTGAAGACCATTCGGGAATTATCGTTCTTGCTAAGGCCGACGACGACGAAACCATCCAGTCTTTGCCCAAG
This sequence comes from uncultured Arcanobacterium sp., assembly GCA_964403015.1. Lineage (GTDB taxonomy): Bacteria > Actinomycetota > Actinomycetes > Actinomycetales > Actinomycetaceae > CAYOEJ01. The sequence goes on along the minus strand of CAYOEJ010000008.1, from coordinate 11,284 downwards.
CCCGGCGAGGACGTGCTCCCATACCTCGGTTTGAGCGGCGAGGTTCTAGAAATCAACGTCACGCCCGACCGCGGCTACTGCTTCTCCGTGCGCGGAGTGGCGCGCGAGTACTCTCATTCCACCGGCGCAAAGTTTACGGACCGCGGGCTCGAGGAGAACCTAGATAGCCCGCTACCGGACGTCAATAATGAAGGCTTCAAGGTCCTCGTCGAAGACGAGGCTCCCATTCACGGGGTACTGGGCTGCGATCGCTTTGTCACGCGCATTGTTCGCGACGTCGATCCGCATGCCGAATCTCCCAAGTGGATGCAGGAGCGTCTCGCTGCAGCCGGGATGCGCCCGATCTCCCTCGCGGTTGATGCGACAAACTACGTGATGCTCGACCTCGGGCAGCCTCTTCATGCCTACGATCTCGACAAGCTGGTCGAGCCGATCGTTGTGCGCCGCGCCCGTGAAGGCGAGCGCCTTGTGACGCTTGACGATCAGGATCGCGCGCTGAACCTTGAGGACCTGCTCATCACGGATTCGGATGGCGGCCACGGCAACCGCGTCATCGGACTAGCGGGCACCATGGGCGGCCTCGATACAGAAATCACCGAAGGAACGTCGAACGTTCTTATCGAGGCGGCACACTTTGATCCCATCTCCGTTGCTCGGATGTCCCGGCGCCACAGGCTCCCATCGGAAGCGTCAAAGCGTTTTGAGCGTGGGGTCGATCCGTCGATCGCACCCATTGCCGCTCAAAGAGTTGCGGACATTCTGGTCGAGTACGGCGGTGGCCACATCGACGAGGCGAATTTTGACTTCAACGAGACCACCGAGCCTGACGCACAGGTCTTCAACACGGCGGAAGTTGCGCGCCTGACGGGGCTGAATCTCAGCACTGGCCGAATTGTTGCGATCTTGGAGGCTATTGGATGCACCGTGGAAGCTATCGCGGACAAGGATGATAGCTCAGATCTCACCGTCGTCCCGCCGCTTTGGCGGCCGGACCTCGTGGGAAGTGCTCACTTCGTAGAAGAAGTGGCTCGATTGGTTGGCTACGACGAGATTGCATCGACCCTGCCTCCTGCCCCCGCAGGTCGAGGTTTGACCGCCGCGCAGCGCCAGCGCCGCGATGTCACGCGCGCCCTAGCTGAGCAAGGCTGGACGCAAGTCGTGTCCTATCCGTTCGTTTCGGGCGCGACCTTCGACAAGCAGGGAATTGCCGACGACGACGCTCGCCGAGTTGCCATCAGGTTGCGCAATCCTCTCCAAGAGGAAGCGCCGTACATGCGCAGCTCTCTCCTTGATTCTTTGCTCGATACGGCTCGCGTGAATGTGGCTCGTGGAAACCCCGCTGTAGCAATCTTCGAAACAGGGCTCGTCACAGACGCTAACGGCATAGTTGCTGCTGAGAATCCGGGCGTGGGACACCGTCCCTCCGATGAGGCGCTTGATGCCATGAAGTCTGCAATCCCGAGCCAGCCCTACAGAATCGCTGGTGTTGCGATCGCGAGCGTCACACAGCCGTCTGCGGACCTTCCGGCCGTCACATGGGACTGGCGTGATGCCATCGAGGCCACTCGAGTTATAGCCCGCACCATCGGTCAGGACGTCAATGTCGTTCAAGCAGAGCGCGCCCCGTTCCATCCGGGACGCTGTGCGGAAATCGCTGTGGGGGAGACGGTCATTGGCTACGCCGGTGAACTTGCGCCCAAGGTATGTCAAGCGTTTGAACTACCCGCACGTTCGATCGCCTTTGAGATCGATGCTGATGCGCTGATCGACTCTCGAGGTTCAGAGCCGATTCAGGTTGCACCTGTGGCAACTTATCCCGCAGCGAAGGAAGATGTTGCTTTAGTGATCGATTCCGACGTATCGGCTTACGAAGTTGAGCAAGTGGTGCGTGAAGCTGCAGGCGACATCCTCGAAGATCTCCGAATCTTTGACGTCTACACGGGCGATCAGATCCCGGACGGAAAGAAATCCTTGGCATTCGCACTCCGACTGCGCGCCCAGGATCATACGCTTACCGCCGAGGAGACCGCCTGTGTGCGTAATCGCATCGTCAAGCAAACGAGGGCAACCTTCGGAGCTGAACTACGCGGCTAGTTCTCGGAGGCTTCGTTGCCGAGCTTCATAGAGATGAACTGAGAGAGGGACCGGAACACTCCGGTTCCTCTCTCTTGTTAGAGTAAAGACATGGCAACACTTAACAGAGCAGAAACGATTGTTATTACGGGAGCCTCACGCGGAATCGGTGCGTACCTAGCACGTGGACTCGCGACGGCGGGCCGCACCCTTCTCCTCACCGCGCGGAGAAAGGAATCCCTGTACGACACCGCGCGCGCATGCACCAATCGCGGAGCCAAAGTGGTGACCTACGCTGTTGAACTATCTGATGTGAATTCCATCGAGGATTTCATCGCTCGATTGGCTGAGGACGGGCATGAGGTTGACATGCTCGTGAACAATGCCGGAGTCTCTGCCGAAGAAGTCCTACCTTGGGAGGGCGATCCCGAGACCTGGTGGAAGACTCAAGAAATCAATCTTCGTGCACCCTACCTACTTCAGCACGGACTTGTTCCGGCGATGTTGAAGCGTGGGGGAGGGCGCATCGTGGATCTCTCTTCTGGTGCAGCTGTCAAAGACACAAAGGAGAATTCGGCCTACAACGTGTCAAAGACCGCCCTCATGCGGCTCGCCGGATCGCTTCACGAATCCGGCCACGAGCTCGGACTTCGCGTGTTCTCAGTAGCTCCGGGCGTCGTACAGACGGACATGACGAAGTCAATGCGCGCCCACGATGACCGTTCCGAATGGAATGAGCCAACCGAGGTAGCCGAGATCATCCGGGCCATCGCCGACGCCGAGCTAGACGGGCTCAGTGGCACACAACTTCGTGCAGGGACGGATACGGTCGACGACCTTCGCCGCAAGAGTGAAACTGGCGTGGGGCAAGAAGCGAAGAGGCTCCGACTCACAAGCTGGGACGACTAGGCTCACGCCACTTCTAGGGCTCGCACTCGCAGCCTACGGCGCCAGATGACTTCGGTCGCATGTCCTTTGGCGCCCACGTAGCAACGTGGTGGGTATGGGCAGGCTCACTATGTGTCAGTTTCTGCGCGCCATACACGCGCCTGTATAGTTATACATATGACCAAGAGTGTTGGCGTCGCGGGCGCTACCGGATATGCGGGCGGAGAGGTTCTTCGCCTGCTTCTTACACATCCGGAACTTGAGGTAGGAAGCCTGTGTGCTCACTCGTCAACCGGTGTCCTTGGCGCGTATCAACCACATCTCATTCCGTTAGCGGAAACGGAGCTATCTCCGATGTCGGCGGAGCGTTTGGCTGAGCACGACGTCGTCGTCCTTGGGCTTCCGCACGGGGCTAGTGCGAAGGTGACATCCGAGGTCTTGGATCTCAACCCGGATGTAAGGATCGTGGATCTCGGAGCGGATCATCGCCTAGAGGATGGAGCAGCGTGGGAAGCCTTCTACGGTTCGTCGCCTGCGGAGCCATGGACCTATGGAATGCCAGAACTACAACGCCAATCTGGTCGTACTCAACGTGCGCGTCTGAGCGACACCACACGAATCGCAGCGCCAGGCTGCAATGCGTCCGCGGTGACGTTTGCCGTGCAACCTGCGATTGCTGCTGGACTCAGTGACGGAACCGGGTTAGTTTGCGTACTCGCGGTCGGATACTCCGGAGCGGGAAAAGCAGCAAGGACACACCTCCTAGCCTCTGAAGCTCTCGGTAGCGCTGCGCCGTATTCTGTTGGCGGCACGCACCGCCACATCCCGGAGATTGCGCAGAACCTGCGAGCTGCCGGTGGGATAACGCAAACGCTGTCATTTACTCCCGTTCTCGTTCCTATGAGCCGTGGCATTCTTGCGACAGTGGCAATTCCCGTAGCGGGGTCTATTACGGCCGAGCAAGTGACAGACGCCTATCAATCTGCGCTGCGCGACGAGCCTTTCGTGCGCTGGTCAGAGCAATGGCCAACAACCGCATCCGTCGTCGGGGCCAACACCGCCCTCATCCATGCCGAACTCGACAGGGATGGTGAGCACATCACGGCAATCTGTGCCCTCGATAACCTAGTTAAAGGCACGGCTGGCGCGGCGATTCAGTCCCTCAATGTGGCACTCGGATTACCCGAGACCATGGGACTTCAGACGATTGGAGTAGCGCCGTGAGTGTTACCAAGGCAAAGGGATTTGTTGCGAGTGGTGTGGCCGCTGGATTAAAAGCCTCGGGCGGCATGGATGTTGCGCTGGTCGTCAACACTGGCCCAGAATACTCGGCGGGCTTGGTGACTACCTCGAATCGAGTTTTTGCCGCTCCGGTTAAGTGGACCCGCGAAGCGTTTGATGGCACATTCAAGGCGGTCGTACTTAATTCCGGCGGGGCGAATGCAGCAACCGGACCGGCGGGATACGAGCAGTCGAAGGAAACCGCCACCCACGTGGCTCGTGAAATCGGCTGTGAGTCCAAGGATGTTGCAGTGTGTTCGACCGGTTTAATCGGGGAGTTGCTCCCCATAGACCAACTTCTCAGGGGTGTGCGGGAAGCGGCGACATCATTGTCTGTGGACGGTGGAGAAGCGGCAGCCCACGCGATCTTGACCACCGATACCCGAACTAAACTCGCCGCGGTGTCCCGCAACGGCTTCACGGTTGGGGGCATGGGGAAGGGCGCCGGAATGCTCGCCCCTGCCATGGCAACGATGCTGGTGGTGATCACCACGGACGCTTCGCTTGGCGAGGACGCTCAAAGCTATCTTGAAGCTGCCGTCGAGCAGTCGTTCCATCGCATCGATTCGGACGGCGCTATGTCTACGAACGACACCGTGGTTCTGCTCGCATCCGGGGCCTCCGGCGTCGTCCCCGATCCCGAGCACTTCGCGAGCGCGCTTGGTGAGGTCACCAAGTCCCTTGCGCGACAACTTATCGCCGACGCCGAAGGGGCATCGCACGACATCCTCATCAGGGTGGTTGGGGCCAGTTCCACGGATGCTGCGCTGGCGGTGGCCCGCGCAGTGTCTCGTTCGAATCTGCTCAAGGCAGCAATTTTCGGGAACGACCCCAATTGGGGTCGAGTTATCGCCCAGGTTGGCACGGTGCCCGAGAACGTTGCTCCGTTCGAAGCTGAGAAGCTCGACGTCTGGTTTAACGGCGTTCACGTGTGCCGGGCGGGTGGAGTTGGTGATGACCGGAGTTTGGTAGATCTCGCTGCAGAACGCGAGGTCGTCATTGAGATCGATCTCCATGCCGGCGATGAGAGCGTGGAACTGTGGACGAACGATCTCACTCACGATTACGTTCACGAGAACTCGGCGTATTCATCATGAGCATTGTGAACCGCCTCCAAGAGGCACAGGAAAAGGCAGAGATTCTCATCGAGGCGCTGCCATGGATTCGCGAGTTTGCCGGTCAAAAGATCGTTGTTAAGTACGGCGGAAACGCCATGGTCAACGAGCAACTTAAAGCGGCATTTGCCAGCGACATCATCTTCATGCACCACGTTGGCCTCAAACCCGTGGTTGTCCATGGCGGTGGCCCGCAAATTAATTCCATGCTGCAACGAGTGGGGATCGCCTCGGAATTTCGATCGGGCCTGCGCGTAACGGATCGCGACACGATGGACGTGGTCCGAATGGTGCTGACCGGGCAAGTTCAACGCGAGCTTGTCTCTATTCTCAACGCCAACGGGCCTCATGCTGTCGGCCTATCGGGTGAGGACGCCGGCCTGCTTCTCGCGAAGAGACGGAACGTTGAGGTGGACGGTGAATCCATCGACATTGGGCATGTAGGAGATATCGTCTCGGTCAACACATCTGCCGTTGACGATCTCCTAGACGCTGGCCGCGTGCCGGTCATTTCGACCATTGCGACGGACGCCGATTCGCCGACCGATGTCTTGAACGTCAATGCCGATACGGCTGCGGCTGCCCTTGCTACAGCGTTGAGAGCATCAAAGTTAGTGATGCTCACCGATGTCGAGGGTCTTTACCTCAATTGGCCGAACAAGGACTCGCTCGTATCGGAAATACATCCTGACGATGCTTCCGAGCTGCTATCAAGACTTGATTCTGGAATGAGGCCGAAGATGGAATCTGCCTTGGCTGCGGTTAATGCGGGTGTACCTCGAGCCCATATCATCGATGGACGCATGGCTCACTCCATGCTGCTTGAAGTATTTACAAATGCGGGAATCGGAACGTTGATCTTCCGCGGTGCGAAGCGATTGGAGGAAGCGCGATGAGCCTCGAACTGCGCTACGACCAGACAATGATGAACACCTTTGGCAACCCTCAGCTCAGCCTTTCCCATGGGGACGGTGTCAAGGTATGGGATCTTGATGGCCGGGAGTATTTGGATCTGCTTGCCGGGATCGCGGTGAACACGCTTGGACACAATCATCCTGTGCTTGTTAAGGCCATTTCGGAACAGGCCCAACGTTTCCTACACGTATCGAACTTCTTCGCTACCGAACCTCAGGTCGCACTGGCGGAGGCTCTGCAGGATTGTCTCAATGAGGAAGGCTACGTGGGTTCGTCCGCCCGGTTCTTCTTCTCTAATTCGGGAACGGAAGCGAACGAGACTGCGATAAAGATTGCCCGCCTTCACAAACCCGGCGGACGCATCCTTGCCTTTACGAACGGCTTCCACGGAAGAACTCTGGGATCGCTGTCGTTGACGCACAAAGAGTCAATCCGTGCGCCCTTTGAACCGCTGCCCGGAAACGTCACCTTCGTCGAACCTACACGTGAGGCTTTGGACGAAGCCTTCTCCGAGGACGTGGCCGCGATTTTTGTGGAAGCGATTCAGGGTGAGGCCGGCGTGGTACCGATTCCCGCTGACGTCCTCGTACGAGCACGCGATCTCAGTAGCCGATTCAACGCCTTGATGGTTGTGGACGAGGTTCAGACAGGAGCGGGTCGCACAGGACGTTGGTTCGCGCACTCCAAGGATGTTAAAGCAGATGTGATCACACTCGCCAAAGGCTTGGGCGGGGGAGTGCCGATTGGCGTGACTATCGCCACGCAAAGGTCATCGCGCATTCTTGGCCCCGGACACCACGGATCCACCTTTGGTGGAAACCCGCTTGCAGCGACCGCTGCACTTACCGTCATCGACCAAGTGCGGCCGTTGTTGCCGCACGTCCTTGAGACCGGAGCTTGGCTGAAGAACCAACTTACTGAGCTCGGTTATGACGTTCGCGGAGAAGGTTTGCTTCTTGGTATCGACGTCGACGACGCGCGCGCGATGACGCAACGTTTGCGGGAGGACGGCGTGATCGTGAACGCTCCCAACCCCACGACGTTGCGAATCGCGCCGCCTCTTATCATTACGCGCGATGACCTCGAGCTCTTCATCACACTCATGGCCAGTTACAAGGAGAACTCGTGAGTCCTAACATTCCGACCACTCGGGTCGCCCGCCAAGCTCAGATCGTCTCGATCATCGACGCCGGCAATGTGACCTCGCAAAGTGAGCTCCGTGAACTGCTGTCTCAAGAGGGAATCGTGGTCACGCAAGCAACCTTGTCGCGAGATCTTGAGGAGCTCCGGGCATTCAAGGAACATAACGCCTCGGGTCAACGCGTGTATCGAATTCCCGGTGTAAATGACCTTTCGGAAGCAGACAACGGGGTGCGTGCGCAATTGCGGCGGTGGGCCCGGGAAGTTTTGGTAAGTGCTCAAGCAGCCAACAACCAAATCGTTTTGCGCACACCGCCGGGGGCCGCTCAGTTACTGGCGTCGTCGATCGATCGGGCTGTGCTAGATGGAGTGCTGGGCTGTATTGCGGGTGACGACACCGTTTTGGTGATAACCCAGTCTGATGAGTACGCCCAAGGGCTCAAGGACGAACTGATGAAACTTGCCCACGGGCCAAAGTAGGTACCACCTTCGGGTGACAAAGACGTGCCTTCGGGCAGATAACGGAAAATTAAAGGAGAAACAGGATGTCGAAGGAACGCGTAGTTCTCGCCTATTCAGGCGGCCTAGATACGTCGGTCGCAATTGGCTGGATCGGTGAGCAGACCGGTGCGGAGGTTATCACGGTGGCCGTGGATGTCGGTCAGGGTGGAGAGGACCTCGAGGTCATTCGCCAACGGGCCCTCGACTGTGGCGCGGTTGAGGCCTACGTAGCCGACGCGAAGGACGAATTCGCAGAAGACTACTGCATGCCAGATCTGCAGGCGAACGGGCTCTACATGGACGCCTACCCATTGGTGTCAGCTCTATCCCGCCCGCTCATCGTCAAACACCTCGTGACTGCTGCGCGCCAGTTCGATGCGACAGTAGTAGGCCACGGCTGTACCGGCAAGGGTAACGATCAGGTTCGCTTCGAGAACGGCATTACATCACTCGCGCCAGATCTGAAGTGCCTTTCACCAGTGCGTGACCTGGCTCTGACCCGCGAGTTCGCGATCGGTTACGCCAACAAGCACAACCTTCCTATCGAGACGACGCACCACAACCCATTCTCGATCGACCAGAACGTGTGGGGACGTGCCATTGAGACCGGCTTCCTCGAGGATCTGTGGAATGCGCCCACGAAGGACGTCTACTCCTACACGGATGATCCAACGTACCCACCGCTGCCAGACGAAGTCATTATTACCTTCGAAAAGGGTATTCCGGTGGCCGTCGATGGAACCGCGGTCACACCGCTTCAGGCCATTCAAGAGCTGAACCGTCGCGCCGGTGCACAGGGCATCGGACGAATCGACATCGTTGAGGATCGCATGGTTGGAATCAAGTCTCGCGAAATCTACGAGGCGCCTGGAGCCATGACCTTGATCGAAGCCCACAAGGAACTTGAGCGGATCACAATTGACCGCGAACAGGCACGTTTCAAGCAGCGCGTTGCACTTCGCTGGAGTGAACTCGTCTACGAGGGTCAGTGGTTCTCGCCGCTCAAGCGTTCACTCGATGCTTTCGTCCGTGATACCCAAGAATACGTGTCCGGTGATATTCGGATGACGCTTCACGGCGGTCGCGCGGTTGTGACCGGACGCCGCTCCGAAACTTCGCTCTACGATTTCAATCTTGCTACCTACGACGCCGGTGACTCCTTCGACCAGTCACACGCAAAGGGATTCATCGAAATCACCGGTTTGACGTCCCAGCTCGCAGCCGCACGTGACGTCAAGTTTGGCAAGGGCGAGGCTATGCCAAAGCTCAATCTGAGCTAGAGGAAGACTCTAGCTTCCTAGGGGCAAACGACTACCAGGTATCTGCGTAGGGTAGTCACGCAGAGGGGCACGACCGCCGTCGTGCCCCTCACCTATGCGAAGATGTCATGGTGAATGAAACGATCCGCACTCAGCTTGCCCACCGCACCATCCGCGAATTTACAAACGATCCTGTTCCGGACGACATCATGGAGACCCTCTTCGAGGTCGCTATGCGCACGGCGACCTCCCGTGGTTTTCAAAACGCCTCGATTGTGAGAGTCAAGGATCAATCTAAACGCAGTCGCCTAGCAGAACTCGGAAAGCAAGAGTATGTTGCGAGGGCGCCGGAGTACATGATCTTTATCGTGGACGCCTATCGCGCCAGTCGCATTCTTGACGCTCAAGGCCACGATCCGGCTCGTGCTGGCACGATGGATGTATTCACGGAGGGCTTCACGGACGCCTGCCTCATGGCACAGAACGTGGTTGTCGCCGCTGAATCACTTGGCCTTGGCTGTAACTATCTCGGTAATGTTCTGAACAATCCGCAAGGCGTTATTGAGCTACTCGAACTGCCACACCTCACATTCCCGGTGGTCGGCCTGACCTTGGGATATCCCGCTCAGGAACCCGCGCTCAAACCGCGCTTGGCCAGCTCCGTGCGCGTCATGGTGGACGGGTATGAAGAGGCCAATTCGGCGGACATCGCCAAGCACGACGCCGAGGTTAAGTCCTACGTGGATCTGCGGTTCCCTGACCGGACGCTGGCACCCTATTCAGCACAGCTTGCGGGCAGACTCATGGTCGAATCTGATCGCGAGAGAATTGTTGAGGCTATTGCGGCGCAGGGGTTTATTACCAGTAAGGCGTGAGGGATCCGTTCACGGCGCAAGTGAATCAGCGTGACTACGGTGCACGCCTATTTGGGTGCTCGATCACATCGGCGCCCGGTTACTTGGACGCACGGTCACGCGACATACGGGCTGCCAATGCGGTTGCATCGGCATTGAGCTTCAGTGCAAGAGCATCAAGTTCGGCGGCACGCGCATCGAGCTCGGCCTCTTTCGCCGCAAGGGCGGCAGCTCGTGCACTCAGCTTCGCTTCGTAGTCGTCCTCATGGATCCACACCTCGGCGCGATCCGCTTCATCCATCGCTGCCATTGCAGCGTCACCAGCCGCTCGGGCGTCGGCGTGGGCCGATTCGGCTGCCGCACTGATGTCTTGAGCCTCGGCTTCGGCAGCTTCGGCGTCCCAGCGCTGGGCAACCTTCTCCCAGCGCTCCTCAACCTCCGCGCCCTCTTCGAGCTCAATCTGTGCCACGACGCGACGAGAAATTTCCCGATGGAGCTCCCGATCGTCAATGTTTGATTCCTTAAGAGCTTTGCGCAGCTTGGCGTCGTCTGACGGCGTGAACTTCTTGCCGCGTTCCCACTTTCTACGCAGCAGGTCTCGGATACGGAAACGACGCGCTTCCTCCTCCTTGATGCTTCCGCGTTCGCGTATCCAGGCAAAAACAAGAATGCCAACAATGAGCATTCCGGCGTATCCGATGATGGGGTAGAGGTAGGAGACAAGGGTTTCGAAGCCGGCGAAAGAAAGCGCAAATCCGATGAGAGTCAAAACAATCATGGCAGGCACGAAAAGCTTGGGTCGAGACGCAGATACGCGCTTAGCTAGGGCGTAATACATGCCGATAGCCGTATTGAAAATCATTCCGTAAATGATGATCGCCATAGCCACACCGAGGGCGGGGTTAATGGAGTTGACGAGCTCCAGCATCGGCATGGGGGCATCCTTGACGTTATCGATCTGCGAGAAGAGTGCAAGGACGCTAATCACGAGAAGAATGCCGAATGCGCCGCCGCCGATCAGCCCTGCAACTCCCGCCACGCGGAGATTAATTAAATCGCCGCCCATGACGAGAGCCATGGAGACCGCAAGAGCGAGTGCGAGACACACATAGTTGAGCGTGCTGAGTAGCCAATGCGGCAGCGCTGGCTGGACTGTCTGAGCTACGGGTTCCATGTCCGCAATCGAACCGCTCGCGTTGACGAATGCGTAGATGCTCGCCATGACCACAAACAAGACAACAAATGGAGTAATGCCGCC
>CAYOEJ010000007.1:53560-68633 GCA_964403015.1 uncultured Arcanobacterium sp. | reverse complement strand
ATCTGGTGGAGCCTAGGGGACTCGAACCCCTAACCCTCTGCTTGCAAAGCAGATGCGCTACCAATTGCGCCAAGGCCCCGTGCTCGGTTTATTCTACACGATCCGAAACTTGATGCCACACAGCCTGACGCTGCATATTCTCATGAATCTTCAAAAACGCGATGTAACCACCGACCACAGTCACGGTGGCGAAAATGAACTTCTTCATTTCTTCCTCCGTTTCTGTAGCGTGGGCCTAGATGGACTCGAACCATCGACCTCCACATTATCAGTGTGGCGCTCTAACCGACTGAGCTATAGGCCCTTACCGCATCGAATGATGCCGAATCAGATTAACCCAATTGACGGCTAATCTTCAAACTCATTTTCGTGCAAGCAATGCACTTCACATTACTCGTCTGTCACGGTGATGTGGAGACCGCCAACGAGCATCGCCACAACGTTGTACAAAAGCGCCAAAATCGTTCCGAGCGCGGTAAACAGGACGATTTCGATAACGCCTACGACCACGGAGAACGAGACCACTCGCCCGAACTCCATGAACTGCCCCAGCTTCAACAGCGGCTCAGAGTTGAGCGTCACAAGAAGCTCATCAACCTGCGACCACACATGCATCGCATCCAGCACGAACCACAAAACGATCGACGCGATAACGATCATTGCGCCGAGTGCTACCGAGAGCAGGAAGGACAGCTTAAGAGCCGACCACGGATCCACCCTCGAGATCGTCATTCGAACCCGGCGAATGCCAACCGTCCGCTTAGTTGCGGGCTGGTCCTCCTGACGCGCCTCGGGTGTCTTGTCTACCTGCGTTTGCTCAGTAGTTTCGGTCATCATTTATCTCCGTTTGCCGTAGAAGCCGCCATAGGCGTTTCTGCTAGATACGACGCTACCGCGTTTTTAACGCTCGCTCATCAATCCGCGCAGAACTAAACCCAACTCTCCTAGATATCCTCGCTCGATTCCGTAGCCGCATCAGTGGGGACGACGACGGACGCATCCGTTTCGTCGCTAGCTGGGGCTTCGTCGTCGGTACCTGCCGGGTTATCAACCTCCGCGGAATCAGCCTCTGCTTCAGCTTCTTCAGCGGCCTCTTCCACTGCCTCTTCCGACTTCTTTTCGAGGTTGAGGGCGATGGCAATAATTCGGTCACCTTCATCAGGCTTCGCGAACGTGACACCCTGCGTATTTCGGCCAGTCAGGTTGACCTCGTCTACGGCAGATCGCACCACCTTGCCCGACTCCATAATGACGAGAACCTCGTCACCAGGGCGGGTAATGAGAGCTCCCACTAGGTCGCCGCGTGCCTGAACGAGGTTGGCAACCTTAATTCCCAGACCTGCGCGTCCTTGAACTCGGTACTCGGCAATCTTGGTGCGCTTCGCAAAGCCACCCTCGGTCACGACGAATACCTCGCCGTCCTCCCCGGAGTTTTCCACGCCGTTTTCTTCAACCACGTCCATGGTCAAAAGAGAGTCTCCGTCACGGAACTTCATGCCGGTGACGCCGGATGTCGCGCGTCCCATGGGACGCAGAGCCTCATCAGTGGCCGTGAAGCGAAGTGACTGGCCGCGGCGAGATACGAGGATGACGTCGTCGCCCTCGTCAACAAGTCGAGCTGACACAACCTGATCGGTTCCGCCGTCCACGTGTTCACGCAGCTTGATCGCAATGAGTCCGCCGCTGCGGCTCGAATCGTAGTCGGTTAGACGGGTCTTCTTTACTAGGCCGTCTTGGGTTGCGAGCACAAGGTAGTCAGCTTGGTTATAGTCACGCATCGAGATTGCTGAGGCGATCCGCTCATCGGGCTGGAATGCCAGCAGGTTAGCGATGTGCTGTCCCTTGGATTCGCGCGAGCCTTCCGGGATCTCGTAACCCTTGATGCGGTACACGCGGCCCATGTTCGTGAAGAACAGGTGCCAATCGTGAGTGGAGGCGACTCCGAAGTGTTCGACGACGTCGTCGCCGCGCAACGTGGTCCCCCGGATACCCTTGCCCCCGCGGTGCTGGGCGCGGTATTCGCTGACCTTTGTTCGCTTGATGAAGCCCGAGCGGGTGATAGTGACGACGACGTCCTCTTCCGTGATGAGGTCTTCTACCGACATCTCACCATCGAACGGAAGAATGTTCGTGCGGCGCTCATCGCCGTGCTTGTCAACGATCTCGTGGAGCTCGGTAGACACGATGCTGCGCTGACGCTCCGGCTTAGCAAGAATGTCCCGGTAGTCCTCGCACAGTGCAAGCTTCTCGTCACGCTCGTCCAGGATCTTCTGGCGCTCGAGTGCTGCGAGCCTGCGCAGCTGCATGGCAAGAATATGGTCGGCTTGAATCTCATTGATGTCGAGCAGCTCGATAAGTCCCACACGTGCCTCATCGACCGTTGGTGAACGGCGAATCAACGCGATGACCTCGTCAAGCATGTCCAGCGCCTTGACCAGGCCGTCGAGGATCATCAGTCGCTCTTCGGTCTTGCGAAGGCGGAACTCTGTGCGCCTGCGAATTACCTCAATCTGATGCTCAACCCAATAATGGACGAATCCATCGAGAGACAGTGTGCGCGGAACGCCGTCAACCAGCGCAAGCATGTTGGCCGGGAAGTTATTCTGCATCTGGGTGTGCTTGTACAGGTTGTTCAAGACAACCTTGGCAACGGCGTCGCGCTTGAGCACGATGACGATGCGCTGACCTGCGCGGCCAGAAGACTCATCACGAATATCCGCAATACCCGGGAGTCGGCCTTCCTTGATCCCCTCAACCATCTTGTCGAGCAGACGGTCCGGGTTCACCTGGTATGGGAGGTCCGTGACTACGAGGCACTGGCGCCCGTTGATCTCATCTACCTCAACGATGGCGCGCTGGGTGATCGAGCCGTTGCCCGTGCGGTACATGTTCTCGATGCCCTTGGTACCGAGAATCGTTGCACCCGTGGGGAAATCTGGGCCCTTAATGCGCAGCATCAGCTGAGCCAGAAGTTCCTCGCGAGGCGCTTCAGGGTTCTCCAGATACCACTGGACACCCGCTGCTACTTCACGGAGGTTGTGCGGCGGGATGCGGGTGGCCATACCAACCGCGATACCTTCGGAGCCGTTAACAAGCAGGTTGGGGAAGCGCGATGTGAGAACCATCGGCTCCTGGACGGAACCGTCGAAGTTAGGTTCGAAGTCGACTGTTCCCTCGTTGATGTCGCGGACCATCTCCACGGCCAGTGGTGCCATGCGGGCCTCGGTGTAACGAGCTGCGGCTGCGCCGAGGTCGCCAGCAGTACCAAAGTTTCCTTGGCCGGCCACAAGTGGGTAACGCATGTTCCACTTTTGGACCATGCGCACCATGGTGTCGTAAATCGCCGAGTCGCCGTGCGGGTGGTAGTGACCCATGACGTCGCCAACAATCTTGACGGACTTCGAAAAAGACGAATCCGGACGGTATCCGCCATCCCACATGGCGTAGATGACGCGGCGGTGAACTGGCTTCATGCCGTCGCGAACGTCGGGAAGCGCGCGTCCGACGATAACGGACATGGCGTAGTCCAAGTAGGACGTTTCCATTTCCTTTTGAAGGTCGACGTCCCTGATGAGGCCGTGGTTGTATGCGGGGATTTCTTCGCTCACAATGATCCTTCTTAAATATCGAGGAAGCGCACATCATGTGCGTTGCGCTGAATAAAGCTACGGCGGGAGGCGACGTCCTCACCCATGAGAATCGAGAAGCTCTCGTCAGTGGCGGCAGCCTCGCCGATACTGACACGCTTAAGGGTTCGACTTTCCGGGTTCATGGTGGTTTCCCACAGCTCGGAATCGTTCATCTCGCCCAGACCCTTGTAACGCTGAACCTGCTGACCCTCGGCTTTTGGCAACTTCTTTCCAGACGCGAGTCCTGCAGCCAGAGCCTCGTCCCGCTGCTTGTCCGAGTAAACGTACTCGTGTTCCGAATTTGTCCACTTGATTCGGTACAGCGGCGGCATCGCAAGATAGATGTAGCCGCTTTCGATCAGTGGGCGCATATACCGGTAGATAAGCGTGAGCAGCAGCGTAGCGATGTGCTGACCGTCCACGTCGGCGTCGGCCATAAACACAATCTTGTGGTAGCGCAGCTTGTTGATATCGAATTCTTCGCCGACGCCGGTTCCGAAGGCCGTGATCAGCCCCTGAATCGTATCGGAGGACAGTGCTCGATCGAGACGCGCCTTTTCGACGTTGAGGATCTTTCCGCGGATCGGCATGATCGCCTGATGCTGCGGGTCGCGTCCATTGACGGCGGAACCACCTGCGGAGTCACCCTCCACAATAAAGATCTCGCACTCTTCGGGATTGTTTGATGTGCAATCCTTGAGCTTGCCGGGCATTGCTGCCGATTCAAGAACCGACTTTCGACGCGTTGCCTCGCGTGCCTTACGAGCTGCAAGACGTGCTGAGTACGCCTGGGTGGCCTTGCGAATAATCTCGCGTCCCTCGGAAGGATGCATATCCAGCCAGTCATTGAGCTGGGCGTAGGTCTGTTGCTGAACAAAAGTACGCGCTTCGGTGTTTCCAAGCTTCGTCTTCGTCTGACCCTCGAACTGCGGTTCGCCAAGCTTGACGGAGATAACGGCCGTGAGGCCCTCGCGGATGTCCTCACCTGAAAGGTTCGGATCCTTCTCCTTCAACAGGCCCTTATCGCGCGCATACTTGTTAATTACCGAGGTCAAAGCAGTACGGAAACCTTCTTCGTGGGTTCCGCCCTCAGTCGTGTTGATCGTGTTGGCGAAGGTGTGAAGAGCCTCGTTGTAAGCGCCCGTCCACTGCATCGCGATCTCAACCGAAATCTTGCGCTTTTCGTCCTCAGATTCGAAGTAGATCGGCTCGGGATGGATGAGCTCGGCCTTCTTGGTCTTTACCAAGTGCTTCACGTAGTCGTGCAGACCGTCGTCGTACTTGTAGGAGACCTCGCTGCGACCCTTCACTGGATCGTCCGTGGTGCCGGCTTCATCGCCCGTGACCTCGTCGCCGTCTGCAATCGCGGTTGCGCGCTCGTCAATCAGCGTGATGCGAAGGCCCTTGTTCAGGAAGGACATTTGGTGGAAACGCTGGCGTAGAGTCTCAAAGTCGAACTCGACCGTTTCGAAGATGTCCGCATTTGGCCAGAACGTCTGGGTAGTTCCGGTGGAGTCAGTGGCTTCACCTTTTTCAAGCGGAGCAACTGGTACACCGTTCTCATACGAGATTCGCCAGACGTAGCCGTCCCTGCGAACTTCGGTATCCATGCGCGAGGAAAGAGCATTAACCACAGAAACGCCAACGCCGTGAAGACCGCCCGAAACCGCATAAGAACCGGATCCGAACTTGCCGCCTGCGTGCAGGACAGTCATGACGACCTGGACGGCGGGAAGTCCCTCGGTTGGATGGAGATCAACCGGGATTCCGCGACCGTTATCTACCACGCGCACCCCGCCGTTATCGAGCAGAGTAACCTCGATGTGGTCGCAGTATCCGGCCAAGGCTTCGTCAACAGAGTTGTCGACTACCTCATAAACCAAATGATGCAGGCCGCGCTCCCCCGTGGAACCGATGTACATGCCAGGCCGCTTTCGAACGGCCTCGAGGCCTTCTAGAACTGTAATATTCGATGCGTCGTAAGACTGATCTTGTGAAACGGTGCCAGATCGATGCGGCGATGATGCGCTGGTGGTCTGTTCACCCTTTAGTTCTTCTTCTGTGGCCACGCCTAGAATTCTCCTCATTGCATGTCGCTGCAGACGAGCAGAATGTGTCGCACATCTCAATAAACGCTGAGAATCGACTCTGCTCGCTTTAGGGGCCCTTTCGGTAGGGACCTACCCCAACGACGGGACATTTAATTATAGCGCGGAAATGGGCCGAATTCGACTTCTTCGGCTCCATCGTGGGGAATAAATGCAATGTCCGGATTGGTGGACAACCGCGCCGTGATTCCATCGGATGAACGTATCGCGAAATCAGCCTGAGGGGTCGCGAAATCAGTCCTCGAAGTCACGAAAATCAGTCATAGGTATCGCGCGGACCGCGCCCTTTAACCGAATATCTTCCGTGTTTCCACGACGGCACATTCGGACCATTGATGACTATTTCCTTCACCACGCCTTCGCCCAGTTCCGAGGCTAGCCGCTTGTCGAGATGGGCCAATAGCGCGCGGATCTGCGTCTCCCATGAAACTGTCCGGGCGCGAAGGGTGAGAACGCCGTCGTCGGAAAACTCCTCAACTTTACAATTGGCCGCAACGGTCTCACCGACGATCTCGGGCCAGCGCCCCGCAACGTTGGCAACCTCCAGCTGGGATTCCCAACCACGATCTTTGATCGTGCGTTTAACCAGGTCGATGAGCATTTTTGGATCGCGGTGAGAGGGACGAGCGCCCGAACCCACATCTTGTCCCGGGCTGGGAACGAAAGGCTCGTCGCCGAGCGGATTACCCAACTTCTGGGTGAGGTCAATGCTGGGTTCTTTGCGCCTGCGCACCCAGCCTCGGGCTTCGGCCATTGCGCGAGCTCGAGAGAGTGCCTGCAACGGAAGAACATCTCCGAACTTTTCGTCAGCCGCTGCTCGCGCTTGGGAGATGTGATCACTCATCATCAAACTCCGTCACCGAACCCTCGTGGACGCGAAACCGTCTGCCCTCCAGCTCACTCGGAAGATCATCTCCCACGGCAGCCGTAACAAAAACCTGGCGCGCTTCGGTCACAATCTCCGCCAAGCGTGTGCGCCTTCGCGCGTCCAGCTCAGCAAAAACGTCGTCAAGAATGAGAATCGGTTCGCCGTCGTCGGCCCAATTACCAGATTCGTGATTCTGCAAGAGCTTCCACGCGCCTAGTCGCAGCGAGAGAGCGAACGACCAAGACTCCCCATGCGATGCGAAACCCTTCGCTGGGAGCGTGCCGAGACTCAGCTCCAATTCATCCCGATGAGGGCCGACGAGATTAATGCCCCTCTCGATTTCCGCACCATGCCACTCTTCAAGTGCCTGGAGCAGTTTCTTCTCAACGGCGTCGACGTCGGTGAGCTCCGTTTCGTGAAGCTCAACCGATTCACGCAGTGATTCGCCATCGGAATCGTACATTGTGGCGGGCCCAGGAAGCTCCCACCCGGTGCGCTTATCGATATTGGCGCCGTAATCTATGCGCGCGATACCTTTACCCCCGGACACCTCGTGGTAGTAAAGGTCCACGAGCGGGCGCAATTCATTAATGATCCGCGCCCGTGACGCGATAATTCGTGCGCCGAATTTGGCGAGCTGCGCGTCCCAAACGGCCAAAGACGTCTCGTCAAAAAATCCGCCGCGGCGGCGTATCTTGCTTGCCGATTTCAATAAGGCGGCACGCTGGCGTAAAACCTTGTCATACTCCGACTTAATTTCGGCCATGCGCGGTCGAATCATGATCATGAGGTCGTCGAGGAACTTTCGGCGGATTCCCGGATCTCCTTTGACAAGCTCGAGGTCCTCGGGGGCGAAGACCACCGCTCGCACAATGCCTAGCAGATCTGCCGGTTTAGCATTCCCGCGGTTAATTCGAGCGCGGTTGGCACGCCCGGCCAGAATCTCAATCTCCACCATTGTGGGAGATTCGCCGTGTATGACGCGGGCGCGGACGACGCCGGCATTCGCACCTTGTCGAACCAGAGCGGCATCCGCGTTGACTCGGTGTGATGAAAAGGTCGCGAGATACCCAATTGCCTCAACGAGGTTTGTTTTTCCCTGTCCGTTTTCGCCAACGAAGGTTGTCACACCCGGCTCGAACTTGAGTACAACCTCGCCGTAGGAACGAAAATCGTTCAGTGCAAGATCAGTGAGATACACGAATCTTCGGGCTACTCCGCCGGCTTTATCGCGTGTCCACCGAACTGGTTACGCAATGCCGCCACCGCTCGCATTGCTGGAGATTCATCCTGCCTAGAAACAAAACGTGAGAAGAGCGCCGCACTGATGACCGGTGCGGGAACTGCATTATTGACCGCTTCGATCACGGTCCATCGTCCCTCGCCAGAGTCATCGACGTATCCCGCAAGATCATCTAGTTCGGGATCCTCTTCGAGCGCGCGGACCATGAGGTCAAGCAGCCACGACCGCACCACTGTTCCACGCTGCCAGCCAGTGAAGGTTGCTGAAACATCCTTGATGAGATCCTGACGGGCAGCGAGAAGTTCGAATCCTTCTGCATAGGCCTGCATCATCCCGTACTCGATGCCGTTGTGGATCATCTTCGCGTAGTGGCCTGCTCCCACGGGACCCGGATGAGAAAAACCAATCTCGCGGGGTCCTTCTGGCCGGAGTGCATCGAAAAGCGGCATGCATGTCTGAACCACATTTTCCTCGCCACCTACCATGAGGCCGTAGCCCTCGGTCCTGCCCCAAACACCGCCGGATACACCACAGTCGAGGTAGTGAATACCACGTTCCTTGAGCTCTTCCGCTTGGGCGATGTCATCCATGAAGTTGGAATTACCGCCTTCAATGATGATGTCTCCCTCATCAAGGAGGTCTGCAAGTTCATCGATAGTCGACTTGGTGGGAACACCAGCCGGCACCATCACCCAAATCACCCGTGGTTGAGGCAGCGTTTCGACAAGCGCCTCTAAGGTGGGAACCTCGGTGATTGCTTCATTGCGGTCGAACCCCGTGACCTCGAGACCCTTATCGCGGAGTCTCTCCATCATGTTCCCGCCCATGCGGCCGAGGCCAATCATTCCGATATGCATTGATCCTCCTTGACAATTAGCGGGCTAGCGACCCGCGGTTCGATGTTAGTTACTGCCGAAAGTCCTGATAGGCATGAGAAGAAGTCGGAAGTTCTCGTTGACTTCGCCGTCATCTTCCTGCGCCGTGAGTACCGCTGGTTTGGTCGGGTGTGTAAAGGAAAGGCGCACCTTGTCCTGTGGCAAAACGCCGAATCCTTCCTGGAGGAATAGCGGGTTGAATGCCATCTTCAAATCCTCGCCCGTGAGGTCAGCCTCGAGAGCTTCACTCGCTTGCGCGTTATCCCCGTGACCCGCCTCGATCACGACCTGTCCCTCCGAGAACGACAGGCGAACCGCGGAGTTCTTCTCTACAACGAGACGTGATCGCTTGATGGCATCGAGCATCTCTACGCGATCCATCACCACATAACCATTGACATCCGCAGGGAAAAGGGATCTCACCTGGGGATACTCACCATCAATCAGTTGGACCGTATTTTGACGTCCACCCGCCGAGAAGCCGATGAGAGCTGAATTTCCTTCATCCTGGAGGGAAATCTCAATGGGGCCGGCCGATCCGAGCGCCTTAGCGATATCGAGAAGTCGACTTGCACGTACGAGGATTCGCGTTGAGATCTTTGGATCTTCGGGAGACCAAGAGAGATCTCTGACTGCCAGGCGGTAGCGATCCGTGGCCATCAATGAAATCTGATCGCCTTCAATTTCGATGCAGACCGATACGAGCATCGGAAGAGTGTCGTCATTCGACGCTGCGATGGTCACCTGCGAAACAGCTTCTTGCCATTCGGTACCGTCGACAGTACCGACGACGGGTGGAAGTTCGGGCAGCTCCGAGTAGTCGTCCGTTGCCATCGTTTTCATAGAGAAGCGGGAGGCTCCGCATACGATCTCGAGCTTGGTTCCATCGAGGGAGAGTTCAATAGGCTTATTGGGAAGAGCCCGGCAAATATCAGCGAGTAGCTTTCCGTTGACGAGAACGTCACCCGCTTCGGCTACCTCTGCCTCAATATCAACATGGGACGTAATGTCAGAATCACGCGATCCTAAAGACACCGTGCCGTTATCTGCTGCTACGAGTTTGAGTCCAGCCAGCACAGGAACTGCAGGACGATTTGGGATAGTGCGCGCTACCCAAGTCACTGCTTCAGTGAAGATGTCATGATCGACGTGGATTTTCACCGTCTAACCTACTTTCATGGATTAACTACCATCACTTTACGCGAGATTTCTCCGGCTAGAGATCCTAAAGCTCATGAATGACAGATTGCTTGGCTTCACCAGTTGGTGGCCGCACATTGATTCATTGCTTTATATATCTGTAGTAGTAGTAATAGGGCTTGTGGATTACGTGGATAACTTGGTTTTTCGTTGAGAGAACAACATTCACAGCCGTGGATTTCTAAGCGGATAACATTGCCGTGAAGTTCCTCGTTCTGTGGATGGGACATTTACCTGTCTGAAATGATCGCATGTTTACTTGAGTTATCCACAGCTTTTCAGGCAGTTTGCATCAATTCTTAGCAATTGGCTGTGGATTTATGTTTCCGAGAGCTTCGACTGATCCTTAGCCGCCTGCTTTATGCGTCCGGTCAGGTCAGAGACTTGATTGTAGATACTCTGTTTTTCGGTCATGAGCTTGTCGATCTTCCGCAGCGCATTGATCACGGTGGTATGGTCGCGGCGGTCAAAAAGCTCTGCGATCTTGGGTAATGATAGATCCGTCATCTCCCTACACAGATACATGGCTATGTGCCTGGGTTGAGTGAGAGTTCGTGTACGTGTGGGAGCCTTAAGATCAGCCATTGAAATTCCGAAATAGGAAGCCGTTTGAGCCATGATGAGTCCGGCTGTGATCTGAATAGATGATGGATCGGAGATCATGTCCTTGAGAACGAGCTCAGCTACATCTAGTGAAACTTGTTGATCGGACAGATCTGCGAACGCAGTGACGCGGCGAAGCGCGCCTTCCATTTCTCGGACGTTCGTGGTCATCTTTGATGCAATGAACTCCACCACTGGGCGAGGAACGTTCATTGACTCTGAGGCTGCCTTCTTATCCAGAATGGCGATTCGTGTTTCAAGATTAGGCAGATCAATATTTGCCGTAATTCCCGACGCGAATCGGGAAATCATTCGATCTTCGAATCCCGTGAGGAGCTTCGGCGCAACGTCAGAGGTGATCACGATCTGCTTATTGGCGTTAGCAAGTGCGTTAAAGGTATGGAAGAACTCTTCGATCGTACGGTCCATCCCGGAGAGGAATTGGATGTCGTCAATGAGAAGGACATCTACGGTGCGGAACTGATCTTTGAACGTGTGCTGTTTTTGATCACGTAAGGCATTAATAAAGGCATTGGTGAATTCTTCAGCACTCACGTACAGAACTTTGCGGTCTGGATACAGACGCATCGTGTAATTTCCGATGGCGTGAAGAAGATGTGTCTTACCCATACCAGAATCGGAGTAAAGGAACAGCGGATTGTAGGTGCTGCCAGGTGCTTCGGAAACTGCGAGTGCCGTGGCATGGGCAAAACGGTTCGACTCACCGATAACGAAAGTCTCGAAGGTGTATCTGGGATTGAGGCGGGCTTCGGCCTGTCCTTTATTAGTATTCAGCGGCCGTGGGGGTGTCAGACTACCTTGGCGGTCTTGATCATGGCGGGGTTGATTATCGGAGTAATCCGGACCGCCAAGGAATCTATCTTGACGATACTCATCTTGGGAACGCATCTGCTCATCGCGAGAATGGCCGAACTGCCCAAAGTCATCGAAAGAATCGTGTCGACGCTGATCATCTAGCGTCTCGAAAGGATCACTAAAGGAATCACCAAAAGATGCGGCGGAAGAGTCCGCGTATTGGGTTGGTACTGCCTGTAGATTTCGGTCTTCGCCAAACTGCTCGTCACGGAGTCGGCTCTCTTGCGGCTGTTCGTGAAGAGTCTCTTGCTGCGATGATGATGTCCATGAAGGGGCTGGCGTCTGGACGGGAGCTGCGGCCTGCTGTTCAGAAAGAGACGGGTCTACCGAGATCATGAGCTTCACGTTGCGCCCCAAGATGGCCGAGAGCTGGGCTGTCATCGCATCGCCAACGTGTTGTTCGATCCAGTTCTTAACGAAGTCGGAGCCTACGCCAATCATAAAGACGTCGTCCACGGCAGCAAGAGGAAGAGCCATTCGGACGAATGCGGTCTGGGAATCTGAAAGTTCACCCGCTTCTCTCAACAATTCCATTGCGGCGGTCCACGCATCACGCGCGGGCGATCCATCAGGCATGAGAACTCCTTACTAGATCACGATCTAGCGATGTGGGGGTGATAAGAATTCATCGTAATTCACCGAATCTTGAAATGCATCCCAGTTATCCACAGACGTGTACACAGGTGTGGATATTACACGCTTGTAATTCCATGACGTGAACCGCGCGAGATAGCCGTAAAGTTCTATCCACCGAGAAATACACAAATGTGGAAACGAAAGTAAGTGAAATTAGTCCATTTCGAAGCCGTGAGATAATGGTCACGAGGCTTACGGTTTTTATTGACCTTGCAGCGAAAAGTCACGTAAAGTCGTCTGGTCATGTGTGCGGAGTAGGCACACACGCACATAACCGTGCGTTCCGAATCGATAAATGGGAGTTCACCCATGACAACCAAGCGTACTTTCCAGCCGAACAACCGCCGTCGTGCGAAGGTTCACGGCTTCCGTAAGCGCATGGCAACCCGCGCCGGCCGCACAGTTCTCGCAAACCGCCGCCGCAAGGGTCGCGCTCGACTCTCTGCCTAATGCTTTCGGCTGCCAACCGGATGCGGAAACCGGACGAGTTTGTTCGGACGACCCGTAACGGCAGTCGCAGCGGAAACCAGCTTCTCGTCGTGTACTTTAACGACGACAGCACCAATGAAGCCGACCTTTTCACGAAGGTCGGCTTCATCGTGGGTAAGAAAGTTGGAAATTCAGTAGTTCGTCATCGAATCGTGCGTCAGTTGCGGCATATCGTGCGCGGATTACTGCCAGATCTCCGATACGGCTCACTCGTTGTGCGTGTGTTGCCAGCCGCCCGGGGTGCATCCTCGGCTGATTTGGAAGATGCACTTGTGAACCTGCTGAAAAGAGTGGGAGCACTCATGGACGAGTTCCCTTCTGTAGCTGGATCGCAGGCGCTACAGAGAGCGGGAGGAAAAGGTGACTAATCCCCTCGTGTCCGTATTGTCTGCTGGTATTCGTTGGTATCAAAAGACAATCTCCCACGGATTCCCCCGCCGGTGTAAGTATCAGCCAACCTGTTCGCAATATTCCTTAGAAGCGATTCAGATTCACGGTGCATTCAAAGGTACACTTCTTAGTGTTTGGAGAATTCTCCGTTGCAATCCCTGGAGCAAGGGCGGAGTGGACTGGGTTCCGAAGCCCGGAAAATGGCCATCTAAGCCACTAGGGTACGAAGAACTTATGGCGCAACGCGCCAAAGAAGACAGTAGTTCGGTCTCTTCATCAGACCACGGCGGTCACGGCGATGAGGAAACACCTGAGAAATCAGGGAACAATCGACGCTAAAGCGAAAGAAGAATCGTGGATACAATCCTCTTGCCACTCATGTGGGTGATTTCCTGGATCATGTACGGTTTCCACTCGCTCTTGACCTCCATCGGTCTGGAGCAGGGGTCGGGACCAGCATGGGTTCTGTCGATCGTTGGTCTAACGATCGTGGTACGAATTCTCATTATTCCTCTGTTCAATAAGCAGACGAGAGCAACCCGTCTCGCCCAAGAACTTAACCCCGAGATTCAGAAGCTTCAGAAGAAGTACAAGGGGCGTACCGATCCGGTGTCACAGAAGCGACAGCAAGAAGAGATGATGGCGATCTATCGCGACCGCGGTACTTCACCATTCGCCTCCTGTCTTCCGGCGCTCATCCAGATGCCCATCTTCTTCTCCCTGTTCCGTCTCCTGTATGCGGTTGAGCCTCTCTCGCGCGGAACCTATCAGCGAGAAGCGATCGGGCCGATTGACCAAACAGTTGCGAACGAGATTGCAAACTCCACCCTGTTCGGTGCTCCAGTCTCCTCCGCATTCGGTACTGCAGCATCCTTCAATAATCCGAACCAGATCCGCATTGTTGCGGCGGTCATGATTACTTCGATGATTCTGACGCTGTTCTTCTCACAGAAGCAGCTCATGACCAAGAATCTGCCGGAGAGCGCACAGGATTCGAATAACCCGGCTTACAAGATGCAAAAGTACATGCTCTACGGCATGCCGCTGATTTACGTTTTCACAGGCTTCGCTTTCCAGATCGGTGTGCTGATCTACTGGCTTACCGGTAACTTCTGGAACATTGGTCAGCAGACGTGGCTCATCAACAACAACCCAACCCCTGGTTCGGCGGCATACAAGAAGCGTCAAGAGAAGCTTCGTGAGAAGCGCATCAAGAAGGGCTTGCCTCCCGAAGAGGAGAAGCCTGCCGCCGAAGATGACTCTGAGCAGCCTCAGATTGGTCAGCGTCAGCAGCCCCTCGGCAAGGCTCGGTCAAAGAAGGCAGCTAAGAAGCAGCAACCTGCGGGTAGCTCGGAGTCACCGGATGAAACTTCCCGTGAGGTCGACGGCGATATGCACGACGACGTCGTACGCGGTCCTGACGGTTTGACCGACGCCGAGCGCGCACAGAAGCGCTATGAGCGCCGCCTTGCAGAGCGTCAGCGCGCGAATGCAAAGAAGAAGGCGCGCCAAAAGAAGCAGCAGCAAAACAAGAAGAACCGCAACTTCTAGCTGGTTCTCCCCCACGAGTTTTGCATTTGATAAAGGAAAAGCACTATGACCGAAGAATCGATTGATAAATCAGATCTCGTCAAACAGCTCGATGAGGAAGGCGATATTGCAGCCGACTACCTCGAGGAGTTGCTCGACATCGCCGACCTCGATGGTGACATCGAAATCGCTGTAGAAGCTGATCGCGCGGCCATCTCGATCGTTGCCGACGACGGCGGAGACCGCCGCTTGAAGCGCATGATCGGTAAGCACGGGGAAACCTTGGATGCTCTCCAGGAACTTACTCGTTTGGCAGTTCAGGAGCAGACGGGCGAGCGTTCGCGACTCATGCTCGACATTCTTGGTTACCGCGAAGGGCATCGCCAGGAAATTGCCGCGATCGCTCGAGATGCTGTTGCCAAGGTCGAAGAGTCTGGTGAGCCAGTAGCACTGAAGCCGATGAATCCTTTTGAGCGCAAGGTCGTGCACGATGTTGCTGCGGAGGCCGGCTTGGTCTCCGACTCGTCCGGTACCGGACCAGCACGTCACGTCGTGATTACGCTCGCCGACGACGAATCCGCAGACAGCTCGGAAATCGCCGATAGCGCAGACGAGGCCTACAGCGC
>CAYOEJ010000007.1:44483-53460 GCA_964403015.1 uncultured Arcanobacterium sp. | reverse complement strand
GACGAGGCCTACAGCGCTGACGAGGCTGACGACGAGTGAGGCCTCAGCGCCTCTAGTTAGTTTAATATTCAACAAACCGCTCTCCCTTTTGGGGAGGGCGGTTTGTTTGTGCCTCCAGTTCGTGGTGAACTTTCCATATGGATAAATCTGCTGATGACCGTCGTGTCGAAGAACCGCCGGCCGGAGGAGCTGCGCACTTCGGCGAACTCGAGTGGGATCGGCTGCTGAGGTTTGCCGAGCTGCTCGAGGACGAAGGACAACTTCGGGGTCTAGTAGGACCCCGCGAGATGGGTCGTCTCTGGTCGCGACATCTCTTGAACTCAACAGCTATATCGGAGTTCGTCGATCCAGATGTTCAGCTTGCCGACGTTGGTTCGGGAGCTGGCTTCCCTGGTTTAGTTACGGCGATTATCCGCAGGGACTTGGACGTCCACCTTATCGACTCTATGGAGCGTCGCACGGACTGGCTTTCGTATTGCGTTGATGAGCTTGAGTTGACGAATGTGACAGTCGTCAGATCGCGAGCCGAGGAGCTTGGAACAATGAACGCTGATGTTGTCACCGCGCGAGCAGTGGCTGCTTTGAAAAAGCTGGTTCCTTGGACATTGCCGTTGGTCAAGCCCGGTGGATCTCTTATTGCACTCAAGGGCGCTCGTGCAGAAGAGGAAATCGACGAGGCAGCCCAGGTCTTACTCAAGTATAAGGTTGACTGGGCTGACGTCTACGACGTCGACGTCTGGGGATCGAAAGACGGCGCTCGTGTTGTTGAACTGCGAAAGTTGGGTCCTCGAACTACAAAAAGACATACTTGATTTAAGTTGAGCTAGTTCGCGGATTGACGAGAATCGAAGTAGCTACCTTTGGCTTGTGATGCAGAAACTGGAAGTGCACGTGTTGCCCTCGCTCGATCTAGGAATGTTTCACGTGAAACATTACGGCTGTGCCGGCAACATCCCGGTAGTGACAATCCTTTGAAGATCCATATGTGGAATCTGGCGGCGATTGTTGCCGTGGCCGGAAAATGGTGTGCCTTTTCAAATAATCGCAACTGCGCGCTAGAACGCTGTGCATCATCGTTTCCGAATCAGCATACGGATGCTGGTGCGCCCTCACGGTAGATGCTAGTGAGTTTAGGAAGCCTTTGCGGTGATCAAACAGGCAGGATGTTTCACGTGAAACAATGTCGGAGAAGCGACGCGCCACCTAGGTGGAGTGACCGATATTACTACTTGACCCCCGTGTAACCATCGAGCCCAATCCAATTCAAGGATGTCTATGGCATGAAGTCCGACTAGCTTCACTTTGAACGATCGATGCATGCGCCTCTGTGTCAAGAGACCAGGGTTCGCGAGACCGGGCAACTATCTATGGCGAACTGATGCACTAGTCCATTGACAACATGCGCACGCAATGTTTCACGTGAAACATCTGCCTCCGGTTCCGCTGAGCGTCTATCGGCGCGCTCCGATTACAGAGATTTGTGCGGGGCGTCGCATTAACGTGAGCGGAAGATTTTCAGCATGGTCGGCAGTCATTGGCATCCATATGAAAAGCTACTCGCCTGACGCACTTTTTCATATGCGATTGAAACTAGCTCTTTGAGGCTCCAGAGGTAGAACTCGCTGATTTAGCGCAGCAACGTGTTTCACGTGAAACATTCTCCGCAATCGTGCGGGCGTAGCTGTAGTAAGACGATAGAGTACTGGTGTAGTGTTCGTGAATTTCTTAGGAAGGCACTATTGACAGTGGGAGCGTCTTGGATAGTCAATACACAGGGCAATGTTTCACGTGAAACATCCGATTGTGGGATTTACAATCAAAGGCCCGTGTGGTTAAAAATCCAGTCCGTCACTGAACACGAGTAGACTTGATTTCAGTCTAAACAGAGGAGTTTCGGTGGCAGATCCCCGTAAGAAGGTTGCTCGGGCATCCGATAAGAAGCGTAAGAAGAGAACAATTGAGTCGACGTTCACCAGCTCTTCTCCTCTTGGTGCGGAGCTTGCCCAAGATCGTGAACTGCTACGCAAACTCCAGGACGAGCCAATCCTGCACCCAACGGAGACTCGGATAATCACCGTCGCGAACCAAAAGGGCGGCGTAGGAAAGACAACAAGCGCGGTGAACATTGCCGCCGCCTTGGCCGGTGGTGGGCTGAACGTGATTGTCATCGATGCCGATCCACAGGGAAATGCATCGACTGCCTTGGGTATTGACCATGACAGCGGCACGCCTTCGTTGTATGAAGTGATCTCGGGCGATCTTAGAATGACCGAGGTACTTCAACCGTGCCCGGACTATCCTTCGCTCCTCGTGGCTCCTTCGACCATCGATCTCTCGAGCGTAGAGATCGCTCTCGTCCTTGAAGATGAACGAGAGTATCGTCTCCGCAGTGCGATCGAACTTGCGTTGAAAGAAATTGAAGAGGCTGGACAGAGAGTCGACTACGTACTTATCGACTGCCCGCCCAGCTTAGGACTCCTTACTCTGAACGCTCTAGTAGCAGGCAGAGAGGTGCTCATACCAATCCAGACTGAGTATTACGCGCTCGAAGGTCTGACCCAACTCATGAAGACCGTCGAAATGGTGAGGGCGAATCTCAATCCCGAACTACACATTTCGACCATACTGCTCACAATGTTTGATAAACGCACAAATCTCTCTCAAGAGGTCGCTGCGGAGGTGCGCCAGCACTTCCCGAACGAGACCCTCCCTGTTGAGGTGCCGCGGAACATTAGAATCTCTGAAGCTCCCAGCTACCAGAAAACCGTAATGACGTACGAACCGCGCTCAGCCGGCGCGATCGCATACCTAGCCGCCGCACACGAAATCGCAAAGCGCGGCGCTACAGAATAACCACGCATTCAGGTAGTTACGGACTTTTAGTAATTAGATAAAGGATGAATAATGGCAGAAAAGCGACGTAGTTTGGGTAAGGGCATAGGCGCATTGTTCCCAACGGAGCAGGAGGAACAGAAGGCTCGGCCCATCGACGTGTTTTTCAAGAATCCAAAGGATTCGGCGGCTCAGTCTTCTGAAAGAAGCGCTACCAGAAGGGACGTTAGCAACTCGTCCCCGCGAAAGTCTCTGGGATCCGAAGTCGACGCGGCCCCTTCAACTGTTTCAGCAGCGGATGGTGTGGCTGTAGAAGATAGCACTCCTACACGCGGTAAGACGCCTACGAAGAAGAGTGCTGGAGAAAAGATTTCGGATAGAGACATAACGGGCAGCCAGAGCGAAGAAGAGCTCACTAAGCCAGCATCCGAAGGACGGGGGAAGAATAAGCAGACTAAGGCCACAGGCGCGGCCGTCCAGACAAACTCCCGTTCAGATGTATCCGACACAACCAGATCCCACACAACCGCATCCGACACCAGTACATCCGATACCAACGCGGATCTGTTACCCGTGCCAGGGGCTACGTTCGGCGAAATTAGCATCTCTGAGATTGTTCCGAACCAGAAACAGCCACGACAGATCTTTGACGAAGACGATCTGAGCGAACTGGCTGACTCTATTCGGGAGGTTGGAGTTCTACAGCCGATCGTCGTGCGGCCGCTTGCGGAACCGCTCCCTGACTTACCCGAAGCGCGCTACGAACTCATCATGGGCGAAAGGCGCTGGCGAGCCTCGAAGCTGGCGGGCAACGACTCTGTGCCCGCCATCGTGCGACGTACCGAAAATTCCGATTTGCTACGAGATGCATTGCTAGAGAACCTCCACCGGTCACAGCTGAATGCTCTCGAGGAGGCCGCTGCTTACCAACAGCTGCTCGAAGACTTCAACTGTACGCAGGAAGAATTGTCTCGGAGAATCGCTCGATCGCGCCCACAGATCTCCAATACGCTGCGTCTGTTGAAACTTCCTCCACTCGTCCAGCGGCGAGTTGCAGCCGGAGTTTTGTCAGCTGGTCATGCTCGTGCTCTTCTCGGCCTGACTGATCCCGCGGCCATGGAAAGACTGGCACAGCGTATTGTGGCTGAGGGACTCTCAGTACGCGCTGTCGAGGAAATTGTGGCGATAGGTGAGGATGGGCCAGATACTCCCCGATCACGCCGCCGCGTCTCTCAATATGAGGACGAGCTCAATACCGTGGCGCTGCGTCTAGCAGATCGCTTCGATACTCGAGTAAAGGTCAATATGGGCTTGCGCAAGGGAAAGATTGCCATTGACTTTGCCTCGATTGATGATCTCAACCGCATTCTCGATGTACTCAACGAACGTCCGGTGGATACGCCAGACAACCGTTAGTTCTCGCCGTTGGTTCCTTGATCCGCGGAAATTGCGGCGACACGCAAAATATCTAGATAGAGATCGTCAGGATCCCGATCTTGCTTCTTGGCCTCGGCTGCCACAGCTTGGGGGAAGATCGATGTCTCCGTCATGCCCGGTGCGATATTGATATCGATAAACCAAGCCACACCGTCGTCGTCAAGAATCACATCGGTACGCGACAGATGGCGTAACCCGAGAGTCTTGTGAACGTTGACGGCCAGCTCGCGTACGGAGCGGGAGGCGGCGTCGTCGTCGGGAAGGATGCTGTACTCGACGCGGCCGGGGTTGTAACGGGCGTCGTAATCGTATGGGCCGGTGGCTTTCACTTCGACTGGCGGAAGGGCGGTGGGACCGTTGCCGAGGTCCGCGACTGCGACTCCGAACTCGCGACCTGAAATGAACTGTTGGATGAGTGCGACCTCGCCGTAGGCAAAGCAGTCGACCATTGCGCCAGGAAGTTGAGCTTTGTTCTGGACGATGGACAGTCCCATGGATGAACCGGCGCGCGTTGGTTTGACGACCATGGGGAAGCCGAACATTTTCTCGAGTAGGTCGAGAACGCCGGCCACGCCGACCTCGCGGAAGAGGCTCTGTGGCAGCGCGATCGACTGGGGAACGGGAAGGCCAGCATTTTTGAGAACCGAGCTCGCGACAGACTTGTCCGAGGCAAGGCGACAACCGTAAGCTTCTGAACCCACATACGGGTACCCTGCGAGAACAAGCAGATCCTGGAGAGATCCATCCTCACCGGTAGAGCCGTGAACGAGCGGCCAGACGACGTCGGGCTCGAGGGCCGCCAAACGCTGCAGAAGCTGCGCATCCACGTCGAGCACTTTTGCCTGAATACCTGCGTTGATGAGTGCCGCAGCGACTCGACGTCCGGAACGCAGCGAGACTTCGCGCTCGTGGGTGAGGCCACCTGCGAGGACTGCAACTGTCAAAGGTCGATCCATGATCAACTCCTACTTCTGATCGCTAACCGGGGTTTCAACGCCCGATTCCGTGTGCCGATTCTGAACGCCGAACATGTTCACCAGCTCAGTCTCATTCTCGATGACTGTTGACAGGCGGCGAACACCTTCCTCGATACGTTCCGGAGTGGGGTAGCAGAACGAAAGTCGCATGTGGTCGCGGCCTTGGCCATCGGCGTAGAAAGCGGTTCCGGATACGTATGCCACAAGATTGGTGGTTGCGCGCGGAAGCATGGCTTTGGCATCCAAACCATCTGGAAGTTTGACCCACGTGTAGAAACCGCCGTCGGGCACGTTCCACGAACACTGCGGGAGGTATTGAGCCAGCGCATTGTTCATGGCATCGCGGCGTTCGCGGTACATGGACCGATATTCCTTGATCTGTCCCATCCAGTCGTAGGTGCGCAGATACTCGGCGATTGATAATTGACCCACCTTGGTGGGTGAGAGAACCGCATTCTCATTTGCGAGAGTGAGGCGCTGAGTCACTGCGTGGGGAGCGAGTGCCCATCCGACGCGGTAGCCCGGCGCGAAAGTCTTGGAAAATGATCCGAGGTAGATGACGCCTTCGGGATTGTAGGTCTGCAACGGCTTCATCGTCTGATCGTCGAAACCAAGCATGCCGTAAGGATTGTCTTCCAAAATGAGCACGTGGTGACGCTTGCAAATCTCAACGACCTGCGGCCGGCGCTCGAGCGACATTGAAACGCCGCCAGGGTTGTGGAAATTCGGCACGGTGTAGAGGAACTTTACTGGCTTGCCCTCTGCCTCGAGATCGGTGAGGGTCTCTTCGAGAGCCTCGGGAATAAGCCCGTCAGCGTCCATCGGCACATGCACGACGTTTGCTTGGTAAGCGCGAAAGACACCGAGAGCACCGACGTACGAAGGCGCCTCAGCCACAATCGTGTCGCCCGGATTAATGAGGATCTGGGTGACAATGTCGAGTGCCGCCTGGGATCCTGTGGTCACCGTGATGTCGTCCACGTGAGCACGAATTCCCTCGGGCTTCATGACTTCGAGAATCTGCTCGCGGATCTCCTCCTCGCCTTGGCCGCCGCCATACTGAAGGAGCTGTGGTCCGCGCTCACGGATGAGTCTCGCGGTCATGTCCGCGAGGAAATCGAGGGGAAGCCCCTGAATGTTTGGCATACCGCCAGCGAGCGAGACAACCTCGGGCCGGTTCGCCACGGCGAACAGCGAGCGAGTTTCGGACTGTTTCATGCCCAACGCTCGATCGGCGTACCTGTCGAACCAAGGATCGAGGCGAGTTCCGGCGCCGGCAGCGGCGTCGACCAGCTTCGTGATACTGCCTTCCGGATGCTCTGCCATGTTTACTCCTTGTTGAATCAAAAGCGACGGTTCTAATACTGCCACTAGTTGTCTAGGACTATCGAGAACTGCTCACGTATGGAGAGTTTTGGCCTGGCTCCCACGAGCCGCAGCTTTTCCTCGCCGTCCACCGTCAGGGTAATGAGCGGTATTCGCTCAATCCGAGCGTTTTCGGCTGCTTCCGGATCGTTATCAATATCGACGACGACGCCGTTAAGGCTATCGGCCTCCTCGTCCCGGTTCGTTTGGTGCAGGTGGCGACGCGTTTCTATGACCAGTTCGTCAAAAATTGTTCGCATCTGGATGCACGGTCCACACCACGAGGCGGTGTAGAAATGCAACTCGATAGAACGAGCGCGATGATCGGGTCCGATAGTCATGGATACAGCCTATGGACCCGATCCGACACGCTTAGATTTGCTCCATGAGGTACTTTTCAGCGTCCAGCGCTGCAACACATCCTGTGCCCGCAGCGGTAACGGCCTGCTGGTAGTGGCTGTCAACCACGTCACCGCACGCGAAAACGCCGGCGAGCGAGGTACGAGCCGAGGGTGAATCTACCCTGATGTAGCCGCCGTCTTCGAGGATCACTTGACCGTCGAGAACCGCGGTTCGCGGAGCGTGACCGATGGCCACAAACATTCCGGCAACGGGAAGGTCGCTCACGTCTCCGGTTTCGGTGTTGCGCAGCGTCAAGGATTCGAGCTTGGATTCGCCGTTGATGGATTCCACAACGGAATTCCAGTGCATCTTGACGTTCTCGGTGGCGAGGAGTCGATCGGCCATGATCTGAGAGGCGCGAAGCTCATCGCGACGGTGGATAACGTGAACGGTGGTTCCGAATCGCGCGAGGAAGAGCGCCTCGGTGACTGCGGAATCGCCGCCGCCTACGACCGCGATTTCCTGGTTCTTGAAGAAGAAACCGTCGCAGGTAGCGCAGTAGGAAACGCCCTTGCCAGAGAATACTGCCTCCCCGTCTAGGCCAAGCTTCTTGTATTCGGAGCCGAGCGCCAGAATGACAGCGCGTGCCTGATACGTTTCAGAATCGGTGGTGATGGTCTTGATATCGCCCATCAGATCCATCGAGGTGGCGTCCTCGTAGCGAGTGTCTGCGCCGAAGCGTTCAGCCTGGGCCTGCATCTTTTCCATGAGTTCGGGACCCATAATGCCCTCGGGGAAGCCGGGGAAGTTTTCAACTTCGGTGGTAGTCATCAGTGCACCGCCGGCATCGAGAGTGCCAGCCAGAACGACTGGCTCGAGACCCGCTCGCGCGGTGTAGATGGCGGCTGTCCAGCCGGCTGGGCCAGATCCGACGATGACGACGTCGTGAATGGTGCTCATTGCTACCTTTCTTTCCGTTTGCTCAACGGTATTTCCGCTTATTCAACGGTTATTTCGGAGATCTTGATCTGGAAGGTGCCAGATGAGTTGTCGACCGGTAGTTCATTAATCCACAGGACGAAGCTGCTGGTGACCACAGGCTCTTCTGCGGTCAGGACTGTTTGTGCGCTCATTGCCCCTTCAGCAACGAGCTTTCCGGAGGCGGGTGCCTCAACCACCGTGTCACGCCACTGGATGTTACCTCCAGTGCCGTCCACGTTTACCGTGACTGCACTTACCTGAGCCTCTTCCTCTAGCTCTATGTATAGTCCAAAACCGGAGATCGGAGCCATGTCCTGAGCCACATATTGGAAGGACGTCCAGACCGTACTGGGATTTCCGTCGACGGCGTTGGGCACTGATTGTGGGTTGTCCTGTGTGGCTGCATTCGTTCCCTGGATGACGCCGGCCTCCGGGCTTACCAGAGTTGCGGAGGCAATCACCGGGTCTGCCGCGGTATCTACTGGAGGACTGTCTTCGGATGGGTCCGAGCCATCGGTTCCATCCGTGCCGTCGCCATCTCCGTCTGGTTCTTCTGTCTGAACTGGATCAACCTCTTGTAGCGTGACCTCATCAAATGGCGAAAAAAGCTTCTGCCAGCCGAGGTAGCCGGCGATGAGAACGACGATAGTGAACAGAATCATTGACACCCATGTGGCGTTGACCCGAGGCTCATCTGAGGTTGCTACATGGGTGGTCGAACCCCACGTAGCTCCGGCAGACTTCGCCGGCGCGATGCTTGCGGCGGTCGATCCGCCAACCGCAGTCGATCCACCAAGCTTGCGTGATCCGTGAACCGCGGTTGATTCAGCGACTGTCGGGTGCCCGGAGTCGTTTGATCCCACATCCCCAGATCGCCAATTCCTGAAAGAAACTCTGCGCGGAGCTGAGGTAGACGCACTTGTCTCAGCTGCATCAGTCTCGCTCGCTGTGGCTGCCGTGACTGGTAAAACGGCCGTTTCGAGGTTCTCTGCTTCGGAGTCCCTTGATTCGGGATCCTTTGATTCCGCCGCGGTGGAATCGGA
>CAYOEJ010000007.1:0-44383 GCA_964403015.1 uncultured Arcanobacterium sp. | reverse complement strand
CTGCTTCGGAGTCCCTTGATTCGGGATCCTTTGATTCCGCCGCGGTGGAATCGGAATCTGCGCTGGACGTGCCGTCGGAATCGGAGTCTGCGCCCGAAGTGTCGGCGGAATCGGAGTCTGCGCCGGAAGTGTCGGCGGAATCGGCCTCGTCATCGGCAGCTGGCTCCGGCTCATCAGGCGTGACAGTTGCCAGACCGGGCCATGCCAGCGCACTAACTCGTCCTTCGTCGTCGTCGATATCCAAAATTTGGTCGACAATTCGAGCCGCTTCTTCGCGGTTACTTGCCAACGGTTCTCCGGCTGGTACTTCTTTGGGAGACTCCTCGGCGTGCTCAGCTTGATGACCATCTTGGCTGGAAAGGGAACTGCAGGCTGCGCCACTCGTCGTCGGCGCATCGTCTGCGCCATCTTCACGATCCTCGTGTGCCAAAGAATCCTCAGAATCTGCGGGTCCGAACTTTTCGGCGGCATCGATGTCAGGTGCTGCGTCGGGCAGTAGTTGCACATCGATATCGCCCCAAGGAACGAGGCGGCGCATGAGATCATCAGGAGAAATTGCTCCTTCTCCGTGCTGCTCGCGGTGCAAAAGATCTTGCAGCTCGGCAGAGATTCCAGGTAGCTCGGCAGCCTCGGCGACAACGGAGTCATGAGTGGAGGGATCCTCAGGAAAGTTCCTGCCAAGCAACAAAGACGCGAGCAGGACAGTGAGGCCACGAGCCTCGTCCCGGTCGAGTTCAGATGACATCCGATTAGTGTCGACGCCGGCTAAGGCCGCATGGATACCAAATCCATCGACCACGATGTGTCCGGCATCGGAGACGTAGACGTCACCGGCGTCGAGCTGGAGATGACGTACACCGCGGTGGCGAGCCGTGTTGACTGCAGCGGAAATCTCGCCCATCAGTGAGCGGACCAGCTGCAGATTTAGCGGTGCGCCGGTGAGGTACTGGTCAAGAGGCATCCCCGGCGGGACTTCGGTGAGAACGGCAAAGTCGTCGCCCTCGACAACCGATACGATGCCCACCATTTTGGGGTCCTCGATGAGGGCGGCACGGCGTGCGGCGTCAATGACGTCGCGGACTTGCGGAGCTTCAGGGTCGATGACGATCGCACGCAACTGGCGAGACAACGCGGTATCGCGAGCCACCCATGTACTCGCATGTTCGAAGGGCAGCTGATGCGCTGCTTGAACAATGAGGTCGAACCGGTGAGCTAGGCGCTGTCCGGAACGAGCGAAACTTTTGCTCACGTTGTCTCCCGTAGTGGCTTGTACTGTCGTCCAGTTTAACGCTCAAACCTAGGGAAATGCAGTTACCCATAGTGTTGAGATGTATGAAACGAAAATCCTTTATGAATTCTTTCTCGCATTGATCGCCGCACTGAAGTCGTCCGGGTCAATTGGGTCCGAGCGTCGACCCTTCTTGACGGACTTGAACACTCCCACCACAAGTAGCAATCCAAAGAATCCTGCAAATATGACGGTGCCAACCGTCTCCCAGTCAGCCCGTACTCGGACGTGGAAATCTTCCGAAGCTCCAATTGGCACCCCGTCCGAATTTGTCACCTGAACGGTCACTCGAAGATTTCCGGATCCCCAAGCTTCAACCGGGATACTTACTGCGGAGGTGCTTTGGGCGGGTAGTCGTGCTTCGACAGGCTCGAGAGCTTGGAGGCGTGTATCTGGCGTTTCTAGTTCGATCAATACATTGACCGGATAGTCAAAAGAATTGGTGACGTGGATGGGCAGCGCTGAGCTTTCCGAGATCATGTTGATAGTAGACGAGCTCTCCACTCGGATCGTATCGAAGAGGTTACTACTGGGTGTTATACCCTCGATCTGCCGGCTGCGTTCGTGGGGAAGAGTCCGCCAGGCGATGGCTGTGAGTTCGTCGGCGCGGGTCTGCGCGAGGTTAACCAACGAATCTGGGTCGTCAAATATCAATGCGAAGGTGTGAAAGTCACTTAACGCTTGGTCGATATCATCGAGCTCTCCGGAACTTATTTCGCCGTCGTTAGCCACGTTGGCAGGAAGTGAGGCCCGGCGAACCGCGACTGGCTCGGTACGAGTGATTCCGGTGAGGCCAACGGGATCTATCCAAGGGGCGTCTAGCAGGGCAGTCGCCACGGAATGCATAGCTTTTTCAGATTCCGATACAGCGGGAAGGGCGCCGCGTTCGATTTGCAGAATTACGGCGCGAGAATCATTAGGGCGCTCTCGAAAGTGCGCAGACGAAAGCGCGAGAGTTACTTGCCGAGCGTCGAGAGCATCGAGCTCGATGCTCTCATTTCCGGTCAAGCGTCCTCCGAGCGCGGCGCTCATCGCGTCGTTGGTGACGATGGCTGGCTGCGTCTCATCGACGGTTTCGATCTCGGTATACCCGTGGGGTCGAAAGTTCACGGTCTCGAGGAGTGGCACCTGCTCCTCGGGCACCACGAAGGTGGATATCCCGAGATTGCTAGCAAAGTCTACGGTTTCGCTATCGAGGATTCCGGCGGGCAAAAGCACCTCCGGGGACGCTTCGATTCCGAGCTCTTCGGCACGGATGCGCGAATCGTCAACTAACTTCTGCGCCCGCACCTCATCATCAGCGTGAGCGAGAGCGGCGATATCGGCGTCGTAAAGCGGGGTGATATAGAGATCTGCTGCGGGGTCGTTCGCCAGCTCGGCAATGGCTGTCTCATCCTCGAGAAGCGAGGGATCAAAGAAAAGCGATACCCCCTCGACGTTCCAATCCATCACCGCGTCACCAGTACCGCGCTTCACTGACTCGTCGGTGAGTGCCCGTTGCTCAGTTTCAGTGTTGTCGGTCGACGACGGCGATTGACTTGCCTGAGGGGACCCTGCCGGATCTTCTGTGTCGCTTATTGAAGGTGCGCCGGTTGCTTCGGTACTTTCATCGGGGTCGGTGACCGCGGGCGACGGCGTCGCGTCGGTATCGTCGGTGACCTGCGGGTGTGCTGCGGAAAGGACCTCGATGAAGCTTGGGGTTGTACCCAGACCGTCCGGATCGACGGTCACAGGTGCGATGATCGAGAGCGGCATGGGCGTGATGTCCGCATCAGTGGTGGCAATGATCATCGATCGATCGACGAGAAGGTCCGTGAGGTTATTGAACGCCCCCACCTCGATTCCTCGCGCTCCCCAGCCGAACTCGTCGTGTGACCACGGGATGTCCTCACTATCAACGGTAATGGTGTGGGTGATCGTTTCGCCTGGCTTAACCGTCAGATCCACAGGATGTTCGGACAGAACAACGCCGGGAGTCGTTCCCGACATCCACCCATAGATTCTTGCGTGCGTGAAGGCCACCTGAGACTGGGAACGCAGGACGAGGTGGGGAATTTCGAGCTCTTGACGGGAACTATTCGTGATTTCCACGGTGACTCGTAGGTCTGTGTCCGGGCCCAGCGTCGGATCGCCAAAGCTGGTGATACGAAGGGCGACGTCATGTTCTTTAGTTGTAGTAAGAGGGAATGTGGCGGAGTTTCCAAAATGGTTTTCGAGTGACGCGTTTGACGCGGAGGACGTCACGGGAGACGCTCCAAGTACCCCGGCCGCCAGCAGCATTGCCGAAAGAACAGCGCGAACGCCAGCCAT
Source organism: uncultured Arcanobacterium sp. (assembly GCA_964403015.1). Taxonomy (GTDB): domain Bacteria; phylum Actinomycetota; class Actinomycetes; order Actinomycetales; family Actinomycetaceae; genus CAYOEJ01. Next base: position 40,785 of record CAYOEJ010000007.1, on the reverse strand, counting down.
CACTCTTCTCCGGTAAGAAGCCGCCGAGCCATGCCCACAATGCGGCGCTCGTTCGGGTAGGAAAGACGTGCTGGCACACGATCTATTCGCACCCACTCAACCTTTTCAGCTTCGTGATCCGGATCGTTTTCTACGGTCAGAGTTCCGGACAGCGCCTCGAGGAGAAAGTGATGAACCACTTTATGTACGCGGCGATCATGACCAGAGAACCAATAGTCGATCGTTGCAAGGTGACACAGCACGCGGCCGTAGATCCCGGTCTCCTCAGAGATCTCGCGAACCGCCGCTTCTTCCGCCGTTTCAACGCCCTCTAGGTGTCCCTTGGGCAGACACCATTCGAGGCGTCCGCCGCGATTACGACGTGCGATAACCGCCACATAGGCATGGCCGTTATGTACCGAAATGGTCACGCCACCAGCGGATGTCTCGTTGACGATTGGAAGCGAATTTCGGCGTGCCGAGTGGTGCGAGGCTGTAGGCCTTGCACTGCGTGGACCCCGTGGAGGTGGGGTCGGAAACACTCTCGACATATGAACCACTGTAGTGATCTGGTCCTTAGGGATATGCCCAAGTGCGCTTATTCATGGCAACCTAGGTAGGTGACCATGAGCGAACCTGTATTCAATTCCCAAAAGACGACTGCTGACGCCGATACAAACCGGCGTGCCCGGCTGCTCACTCAAGGACAGCAATCCTTGAACAGCTTGCCTGAGGCCATTCTTGAACTGGGATCTATTTTCGCACGTAATGGTCATGAATTGGCACTGGTAGGTGGACCTGTTCGTGACGCTTTCCTTGGCCTGCCCATTCATGATTTCGATTTCACGACGTCGGCGCGTCCTGACGATACAGAAGAGTTGCTTGCCAAGTGGGGCGATTCGAGCTGGGATATCGGCAAGGAATTCGGCACAATCGGTGCTGCTCGCGACGGCCTTGTGGTGGAAGTCACTACATACAGGACCGAGGCTTATGACTCTTCCTCACGCAAGCCCGACGTGGTCTACGGAGACACCCTCGAAGGCGATCTCACGCGACGTGACTTCACGGTCAACGCCATGGCTGTTCGTCTACCAGAGCGAACGCTCGTTGACCCCTGCGGCGGCCTTTCCGATCTCATCAATGGAGAGCTGCGCACGCCGGTCACCGCGACACAGTCTTTCGACGACGACCCGCTGCGCATCATGCGAGCTGCGAGATTCGCCGCTCAACTCGGCTTTGATGTCTCTGCGGACGTAATGGCCGCGATGGAGGATATGTCTGAGCGACTCGCTATTGTCTCGGTAGAAAGAATCCAAGCCGAACTTGCGAGGCTCATTATTTCTCCATACCCGCGCCGAGGAATCGAGATCATGGTGGAAACTGGCGTCGCCGACGTCGTCCTCCCAGAACTCGCCGCGCTGCGCGACACGGTGGATGAACACGGCCGCCACAAGGACGTTTACACCCACACTCTCACGGTTCTCGACCAAGCGATTGCGCTTGAGACAGCCGACGACGGGCCGGTGCCAAGGCCTGATTTCGTGCTGCGTTTTGCCGCGCTCATGCACGATGTTGGCAAGCCTGCGACCCGGAAGTTTGAATCCGACGGGAGCGTGTCCTTCCATGCGCACGACGTGATTGGGGCTCGGATGACAACGCGGCGTATGCGCGAGCTGCGCTTTGACAAGGCGAGTACGAAGGCCGTGTCCCGCCTCGTCGAACTCCACCTGCGTTTTCATGGCTATGGGGAACAGCGGTGGTCCGACAGTGCGGTTCGGCGCTATGCCACGGATGCAGGTCCGCTCTTGGAACGTTTGAATCGGCTCACTCGTGCGGATTGCACCACGCGCAATCGCCGGAAGGCCGCGTGGCTGTCAGCGGGAATGGACGATCTCGAGCAGCGCATCGCAGACATGAAGGAAAAGGAAGAGATTGATGCGATCCGTCCCGATCTCGACGGCGGACAGATCATGGAGCTTTTGAATCTGAGCCCTGGTCCGGAGGTTGGAGTTGCCCGCAAGTACCTCCTTGAACTGCGCATGGAGGAAGGCCCGCTAGGGGAAGAGGAAGCCACTCGGCGCCTTTTGGAATGGTGGCCGACCCGTGCGCAGGACTGAGCTGAACGCTTGGCAGCAGCTTCGCGTATGTGCCGGGCACGGGAAGTTTCGTAAGCTCCTCGCCGTTCGCTTGGTGTCCCAGACAGGCGACGGCATGTTCCAGGTGGGGCTCGCGACCCTGTTCTTCTTCAATCCTCAGAACGCCACCACGGCTGGCGGAGTAGCGCTGGCATTTGCGGTCTTGCTGCTGCCATTTACTGTCGTGGGACCATTTGCTGGCCCCCTGCTTGACCGGTGGCGCCGCCGCCAGGTTCTCTATATGGGAAATCTCGTGCGCGTGGTTCTAGCGCTGGTTTTGGCCGCACTGGTGTATATCGTTCCCACGCACTGGTCGATCTATGTATTGGCACTGGTCACGCTGGGTGTCAATCGATTCTTACTGTCTGCCCTATCCGCCGGTCTCCCACACACCCTCCCCAAAAATCTCCTACTCATGGCCAACTCGATTACGCCGACGCTCGGATCGGTTGCCTCCGTCGTCGGCGCCGGGCTTGGCCTCGTCCTTGGCTGGCTCACTCCGGAAGGCGACATGCGTAACGCGCTCGCCCTTGTCTGTGCGGCGATACTATTCGGTAGCGCAGCACTGCTTGCCCTGCGTCTTGGAGCGGATGAGCTCGGGCCGCACACGCGTCCATCCAAACCGCTTCGGCGCGAGCTTTCGATTGTTGTGAGCAACATGGTGGCGGGCGCCCGCTATCTTGTTCGCCGGGGTACGCCAGGCTACGGCCTAGGCGTGATGGCCATCCACCGTTTTCTGTACGGCGTCAACTTCATTGCGCTGATCTTGATCTCCCGCAACCTGTTGGCGGATCCTTCCGACGCCGACGCCGGATTGGCTAAGTTTGCCCTTATCGCGGGTGTTTCCTTCGTGGGCAACGGACTCGCGATCATCCTGACACCGATCGCGCACCAGTTCTTGGCGCCGTCCCGCTGGATTATCGTCTGTCTTGGTATCTCTGCTCTTTCGCAGCTTCTCCTTGTTCTTACCTATCGTCAGCCACTGATCTTCGTTTCTGCCATCCTGCTGGGACTCGGCGTTCAGGGTGCAAAGATTGCCGTGGACACCATTGTCCAAGGCGATACCGCCGACGAGTATCGCGGCAGGGCATTTGCGCTTTACGACATGCTTTACAACTCCGCATTCGTTGGTGCGGCTGTCCTTGCCGCGCTCGCCCTACCAGATACGGGATGGTCGCAACCCGTCTTTGTAGGGCTGACTCTCGTATACCTCGTGCTCGGATGGTGGTACTTAACGAAAGTGGCGGGAGTCAATGACGCGCCGCGGGAAGTAACGGTCTAAACTCAGACTGGGATAATCTCCCAACTTTGGGACACCCGACTAACAGCGCTTACGGACGTGGAGGCCTACATGGGTTCGACAACGCATGATCAAGAAATGCACCCTGACGACGTCCCGAGCTCGGAAAAGAATGCCATCGAGAACGTCGATCCCGTAGCTGGTGAGGGTACCGAGGATCATGAGGTCGATGACATCCCCGCTAACGGGCAAACCCGTGGCATCTCGATCCTCGTTGCTATCGCTCTTCTCACCTTCGCGGGTGTGGGCTTGCACTTTATTCGCGATGTTTTCACCCCGATCTTCTTGGCCCTCACGCTCGTCCTAGCGCTTCGCCCGATTGGGCAGTGGATGACGCGCAAGGGTCTGCCGTCGTGGCTCGGATCCACGGTGACGATCATTCTTTTGTTCCTCACCATTGGTGGAATTGTGGGAGTGACCGTATGGTCGCTCACTCCAGTACCGCAGACCTTGATCAACTATTCGGCAAGCTTTGAAGCTACGGTCAACGCCGTGCTGCAGTGGTTGCAGGAAAAGGATATTCAGACAGACGATCTGTCCACCTATCTAGACCAAATCAACTTCAATTCGATCGTTTCTTGGGCATGGGGTCTCGTTGACTCGCTCTCGTCATTCGGTGGAATCCTCACGATCATTGTGGTCTCAGCGTTCTTCCTTACGATTGACACCACGGTGACGAAGGCCCGCAGCCGCATCGTTAACGTTTCGCACCGCAGCCTTGGCCAGGCTCTCCGCGGTTTTGAGCGCAGGGTTCGCCACTACTGGATCGTCTCGACGTTCTTTGGTTTAGTCGTTGCTCTCATCGATGCCGTTGTACTTCAGATGATGGGCATTCCACTTGCGTGGACATGGGGATATTGGGCGTTCGTCACAAACTACATCCCAAATATTGGCTTCATCATCGGCGTTATTCCCCCCATGTTGATGGCCCTCCTCGATCAGGGCTGGCAGGCCATGGTATGGGTTTTGGTGCTCTATTCGGTCATTAACGTGGTTATTCAGACCTTCATTCAGCCTAAATTTACGGGCGACGTGGTGGGCCTATCGCCAACCGTGACATTCATTTCGCTGGTCCTGTGGACCACGATCGTTGGCATACTGGGCTCGATTCTTGCGGTGCCTCTCACACTATTCTTCAAGGCTTTGCTTGTAGACTCAGACCCCAGAACACGTTGGCTTGATGCCTTCCTTGTTTCGGAATGGGAATCTGAACGACGACGGCAGGATGGGCGTTACGACGTAGAGCACCCCGCCGAAGAGCACCTCGGCGAGTTTCACTACCCGTTCGTTCCATCTACAGACAGAGTTAAGCCACGTGCCGTACAGCGCCCGAAGCTGTCTGGTCTCACGCGCCAACTGAAGCGGGCTACGAAGAAGAAAAAGTAGTTCAGGAGCAGGGATGGCAAATTCACGTAATGCGCGAGGTTCTGCGCAGAGGGCTAAGGGAGCCACGGCGTCGAAGAAAGCTGCATCATCGCGACCGAAGCGCAAGCGCGGCTGGAATTATCCGCGTGAGGGTTATGGCCTGGTTCGCCGGTGGTTGCCGTCGTGGAGAATTCTCCTTGGCGCTTTCCTCACTTTCGTTGCCATCGGTGTTGGTGCCTTCATCGGACTTTACGTCACCACCGAGGTTCCTGAGCCGGACGACTTTGCGCTCGCTCAATCAACCACCGTCTACTACGAAGACGGCGAACAAGAACTAGGCAATTTTGCTGAGTTTGATCGCTCATCTGTGGCGCTCGCGGACATTTCGAAAGCGATGCAGGGAGCCGTCATTGCTTCTGAAGACCGCCGCTTCTACGACAACGCTGGCGTTGATCTTCGTGGCATTGCTCGCGCGCTGTGGAACAACATCCAGGGCAATCCCACCCAGGGCGGATCAACGCTCACGCAGCAGTACGTTGAGCGTTACTACATGGGTCAAACCACGAGCCTTCCAGGGAAGGTAAAAGAGGCCATCCTTGCGATTAAGATCGACCGGTCACAGTCGAAGGACGAGATCCTCGAAAACTACTTGAACACCATCTATTTTGGCCGCGGTACCTACGGTGTGGAATCGGCAGCCGAAGAGTACTTCGGTGTATCAGCAGCTGAGCTCACGCCGTCCCAAGCCGCGCTTCTCGCTGGAATCATCCCAGCGCCGTCGGCATGGGATCCCGCGGTGAACGAAGAGCGCGCTCGCGAACGCCACGAACGCGTACTCAACCTGATGGAATCGGATGGGTGGATCACGGCTGAAGAGCGAGCTTCGGCAACGTTCCCTGAGGTACTTCCCCCGAATACCAATAACGCGTTGGCTGGGACAGATGGCTACCTGCTCGACTCCGTTCGTACGGAACTGACAACTGCGGGCGGGTTTACTGAACTCGAGTTGGATACCGCTGGCTACCAGATCATCACCACCTTCAACAAGGAGATGCAGCAGGCTGCGGTTGATGCTGTGGCCAACCTGCCAGAGGATAGGCCAGCTAACAATCAGGTCGGCCTCTTGTCTGTCGACCCGAATACGGGCGAAGTCTTCGCGATGTACGGTGGCGCGGACTATCTTGAGCGTCAGCGAAATTCCGCGACTCAAGACCGGGCTCAAGGAGGATCGACGTTCAAGATGTTCGGCCTCGTTGCAGCGCTCGATCAGGGTATGGCAACTATTGAGCGCTTCGATTCGCCGGCCGTTTATGAGATCGAGAACCCAGGCGGGGAGAATCTCCGATTCCACAATGTTGATGGGCGCGACTATTGGAATGTCACGCTCGCGGAGATGACAGCGCGCTCGCTGAATACCTCCTACATCAAACTCAACGAGGAAATCGGCCCATCGGCCACGCGTGACATGGCAGTGCGACTAGGTCTGCCGGAGGACACTCCGGGCCTTGATGCCGGAGTCGGAAACGTCTTGGGCTCTGCATCGCCCACGGCGAAGGAGATGGCTCGCGCGTTTGGTACACTTGCTGCCGAAGGTGATCGCCTCAACAACATTCACGTTGTACGTGAGGTGCGTGACCGCGACGGCAACGTTATTTATCAGGGCGATACCTCATCTGAAAACGTTCTGAGCGCCGATACCGCAAATTTGGCCACGCACGTACTGAGCCAGGTGACGCAACCCGGCGGCACGGCGTCGTCGGCAGCGCAGTTGGGCCGACCAACCGCAGGTAAGACGGGAACGTCCTCCGGCCCCATGTCTGCATGGTTTGCTGGATATACCCCGCAGATGGTCACGGTGGTCAGCATGTATGCGGTTGGGGAAGACGGTTCCGAGGAACTTCTCGAGCCCTTTGGTGGCCTCCACCAGATCGCCGGCGGAAACCTCCCTGCGGACGTGTGGGTTGACTACATGCAGGTGGCGACGGCGGGGATGGACGTTGTCCAGTTCCCGGATGTGAGTGACCAGCTTCAGGCGGAGCGCCCAGACCCCGTGACGCCCACCTACGAAGCGCCGACTGAGACCGAGGAACCAACCGAGACCGAAGAAACCACGGAGGAACCGACCGAGGAGCCCACAGAAACCACGGAGGAACCGACCGAGGAGCCCACAGAAACCGAAGAGCCCGAGCCCACGGTGGAGCCAGAGCCAGAACCTCAGCCAACACCTCAGCCCACGGTGGCACCCGAACCGGAACCCGAGCCGTCGGCCGAGCCGACGAGGCAGTCAGGGCGACCAGCCGTACCCAGGGGTGGCCAAGGCAACGCGGACGCTCCGGGGCCCGGGGGTCGGGGTTAACTCGCTGGTCGCGGTAACTCGGAGACCGGGCTAGCTCGGAGACCGGTTAGCTTGGTGGTCGAGGGTAACTCGAACACCGGCGTCGGTGGAAAAACCAAATAATGTCGGAGCGCCCCGCTAGGTTTATCGCACGCGAGTGTGGTGGATTACGCAGGGCGTTTCCCTTGAGAATCCGGTAGGCTGGTCAACTGTCTGTTGTCACAAACGTGGCATCGCAGATGCATGACCCTCCTGTCACGGAAGGACCGTGACCGTCAAGACCAAAGGAGGTGGGTACACATGCGTCAATACGAGATGATGATCATTCTCGATCCAGAGACCGATGAGCGTACTCTCCAGGGCACCCTAGAGAAGCTCCTCGCAGTCGTCCCCAACGAGGGTGGAACTCTCGACAACGTGGACATCCTTGGCAAGCGTCGTCTTGCTTACGACATCAACAAAAAGTCTGAAGGCGTATACGTGGTCGTTTACATGACCGCTGAACCGGCTACTGCACAGGAACTCGATCGTCAGCTCGGTCTTAACGAGCAGATCATGCGCACCAAGCTGCTGCGCTACGAGCCCGTGAAGACCGAAGTAGAAGCCTGAGAGAAACCGGAGTAAATCATGGCAGGCGAACCGATCATTACCGTTGTAGGGAATCTGACCGCAGATCCCGAACTCAAGTACGTAGGCTCGGGCACGCCTGTTGCCTCCTTCACCGTTGCTTCAACCCCGCGTAACCTCAACCGCCAGACCAACGAATGGGAAGATGGCGAAGCCATGTTCATCCGTTGCTCCGTGTGGCGCGACTACGCCGAGAACGCTACCGAATCCCTGTCAAAGGGCATGCGCGTAGTTGTGACCGGCAAGCTCCAGGTACGCAACTACCAGCGTCAGGACGGCTCACAGGGCACGTCCATCGAGATGCAGGTAGATGAGGTTGGCCCATCGCTGCGCTACGCGACCGCACAGGTCACGAAGACGTCGGGTGGCGGCGGAGGCAACCGTGGTGGTTTCAACCAGGGAGGCGGCCAGCAAGGCCGTGCTTCCTACGACGCCCCGGCCGGCGGATCTGCATACGATCCGTGGGGTCAGGCGCCGCAGGGTGGATCGTCGTTCGACGACAACCCACCCTTCTAGTATGACTTTTGGGCGCGGCATGCCAGCGCCCGCATTTTGAAAGAGGATCCACAATGGCAAAGCAAGTACTGCGTAAGCCAAAGAAGAAGTCCAACCCGTTGAAGGCGGCCAAGATTGAGGTCGTCGACTACAAGGACACCGCAACCCTGCGCAAGTTCATCTCCGATCGCGGTAAGATCCGTGCTCGTCGGGTAACTGGCGTAACCACCCAGGAACAGCGTCAGATCGCACGTGCAGTGAAGAACGCACGCGAGATGGCTCTGCTTCCATACTCGAGCTCTGCTCGCTGATAGGAGGAGAATTATGAAGATTATTCTCACTCATGAAGTAGAGAAGCTCGGTGCAGCTGGCGAGGTCGTTACCGTTAAGGACGGCTACGCTCGCAACTTCCTTATCCCGCGTGGCTACGCCACCGCGTGGACCAAGGGTGCACAGAAGCAGATTGACCAGATTTCGGAATCGCGCCGCAAGCGCGCCACCGAGGACATCGAGTCAGCTCGCGAGCTGCGCGATGCTCTCGAGGCTGAGGCACTTGAGATTACCAAGACAGCCGGTTCTAACGGCCGCCTCTTTGGTGCCGTGACCACGGCCGATGTTGCCAAGGCTGCATCTGATCTGACTGGCAAGTCCGTTGATCGTCGTTCGGTGAACATGTCCACCAGCATTAAGTCTGTTGGCGAGTACACCGGCCAGATCAAGCTGCACGAAGACGTAGTTGCAAACATTAAGGTCAACGTCGTCGCTGAGTAATCATCTACTGACTGAAGGAGGGCCAAGCGCTTCGCGCTTGGCCCTCCTTGTTGGTTATTGGTAGACGCTAGGGTTCTATGCCTGTGCGGTCTGTGCGCTCTGTGCGATCGCGGCGGTGAAGGCCTCGCGTCGAGCCTGTTGAATTTGCGTCAAAGCCGCGGTGGCACCGTGGTTATCAAAAGTGCTCACGGCAGACACGAGGTCTCCTGCCGGATCCGTAGAGACGCTCGGACTCAGTGGCAAGTTATTGCTGGCTAGCAAGAGTTCATATGTGCAGCGCAAGTGAAGGTCGGAAAGACGGGGAGATCCACTGGAGTCCACGAGAATCTGCAAGAGCGTGTAGGTGGACTCTTTTCGAGCCTTACGAAGCGGCCGCGGGTCAGCGTCATGCTCAAAGATCGCGGTGAGTGCCAGCTCCTCTGATACCTCAAGCAGGCGCAAAATTTCGGCTACTTCGGATGCGTCGACCACACGGACTTGCGGGGGTAGGTGTGGTTTGCGAACGAGTAGGCCCTCGGCAACTAAGAGATCGATAGCAGTGCGAGCGGTGGGTCTCGCTACGTCGTATTCAGCGGCAAGCGCGGCTTCCGGCAGAGGCACACCAGGATGGAGCGATCCAGTCAAGACACGATCACGAATATGTGCAGCTAACTCATCTGCTATTCGGCCAACTCCAGCCATGAGAACTCCTTTCCCGGCAATGTTGCGCATGAGTGTCTGACAACTACTGTACCCTGTTATACAACGAGTTTTCAGTCTTCTTAATAAGCATAAGGTGAGGAGCACGATGGCGGGAGATCCGTTCGCCCCACGTGAGCGAAAAGGATTCACCGAGTATCTGCGAGACCGCTGGACGGTCTTTTTCATCGCGTATTTTGGCTACGCCATCTGCTACTGCGTGCGAAACAACTTCAAACTGACCAGTTCCTACATGTCTGCCGAACATGGAATCAGTGCAATCGAAGTGGGCACGATCCTCACGGCCTTCACGGTTGCCTACGGGCTGGGGAAACTCCTCATGGGCATCCTCATAGACCGCACCTCGATGAAACTCATGCTCGGAGTCTCGCTCATAGTCTCAGCCTTTATCTGTGCGCTCATTCCGCTGGTGACGTACGTGGGAGTTTTGATACTCCTTATGGCAACTCTGGGAATTGTCCAAGGCGCTGGATCGCCCGCGAGTCTTGCCATGCTTGGCAGTTGGTATCCGAACGAGAGTCGAGGTCGTGTCGTCACGCTCTGGAACACGTCGCAGAACGTTGGGGCAGGGCTACTTGCAGCATTCGCGGTGCAGGTCATTGAGCGGAGCTCTGGCCAGTGGGAACTTGTCTTTTGGCTACCATCGGGGTTGGCGTTCATCTTTGGTATTATCGTGCTGCGATCGCGAACAGATCGTCCATGGCAAGAGGGCTATCCGACACTCAGTGAAATGTATGGGGCAGCCGGAGTCCCGCATTCCGACATTGCTCCGCGCGATAATTACTGGAAACTTCTGCTTAGTGCAGTAACGTCATCGCCGGTGCTCCTAGGACTCGTTGTTCTCAACGCGTTGCTCTACTTCATCCGTTTTGGCGTAATTAACTGGATGCCGCACTATCTCACCGAAGAAAAGGCGATGTCGGTCGCCGACGCCCAGCACCTCTTTTCTATCCTTGAAGTGGGCGCAATTCCGGCGGTGCTTCTTTTCGCGCTCCTTGCCCACCTGCGGCCAGCCTCAATGTCCTCGTTCGGCGCGGTTTCCATGGTGTTGCTTGCAGTTGTGCTGTACGTCTACATGACCTCCATGCCGGGGCATTCGGCCGTGTTGACGGTCGTCATGCTGGGCGGGCTTATCTACGCCCCTCAAGTCATCGTCAACGTCCTTACCCTCAACCTCGTTCCGCCACGAATGGTGGGAGCCGCCGTCGGAGCTGTCGGTGTTTCTGGCTATCTGGTGGGTGAACTCGCCGCGAACATGTGGCTGCCACGTTTGGCCGAGGCAGAGGGTTGGGACGCCGTCTATAACGTGCTCACGGTTGTCGCGATCGTCTCGAGCCTGATCTACTACTGGCTCCGACCCTTTGAGAAACGGTCAGTTGTGCTCGGTTAACAGGAAGGGGGGATCGAATCGTCCCGATTCGATCCCCCCTTCTGAGAGCAGCAGTATCTAGGCGTTGATCACCTTGGCTTCTTGCTTTGCCAAGGTTAGGTAAAGCAAGGCTGCGACTACCGCGGTGGACGCGAGGAATATGAAGGACACATTCCACGAGAACTGCTCGGCAAGGATAGGCATTACGAGGTTCGCTGCGAGCTCACCCACGATGTATCCGAAGAGTCCAACGAAGCCAACAGCTGTACCTGAAGCCTGCAGCGGAACGAAGTTCAGCGTCAGGATATTAATGATCAGCTGCGGGCCGTAAATGAGCGCACCCATAATGCCGGAAATGATGAGGAGGGTGGTGTAATCAGTTGTGGTGCGATACGTGAAGACGAGGCCCGCAAGAATGAGCAAACCGATGCCACCCACAATTGACTGACGGTTGGGAAGCTTGATGGCGATCCACGCGAAGAAGAATGATCCGGGGATCGCAACCCATTCAAGGACGGAGAATGCGGTGGTGTACTGAACTTCGGTGAAGCCCATTTCGGTTCCGAGGAAGGCGGGCATCCAGTTCTGAACGCCGAAGCGCAGGAAGTAGAGAATTGCGTTGATAAAGCCGATGGTGAGGATGAGCGGGTTCGAGAACACGAACTTCCACATAATCTGCCATGCGGTGCCTTCTGGGGTGACGTCGGCCATCGGGACGCCCTGACGGCCGTAGATGTCGCGAAGGGTTGGTAGCCCTTCTTCCTCGGGGCGGTCTCCACCGAACCTCCAGAACAGGAACGACAGCAGGAGGACGAAGACGCCGGGGATCCAGAACGACAGCGAGATTCGGTTCGACATCGTGGATCCCATGAAGCCGCCGACGACGAGCGGAAGGATTGCGCCACCGAGGTTCTGTGAGGTGTTCCAGACAGCGATCGCGGCGCCTCGAGTCTTATTGGGGAACCAGTTTGCAATCATGGATTGAGAACCGGGGGAGAGGAAGCCCTGAACGGTTCCGAGGGTGAGCATAAGGAGCACAAGGAGCCACAGCGTGTTGTGCATGAAGCCCATAATGATGCAGATGATGGCGGATGCGCCAAGAGCCCCGGCGAAAGCCTTGCGCAGAGATACACGGTCCACAATCATTCCCATGAAAAACTTGCCAAGCCCGTAGGAGATGGTGAAGCAGGTGAGAATAAGGCCAATGTCGGTTAGTGACCAGCCATTTTCAATACGGATCGCTTCGGATGTGAGTTTGAAGTTATTGCGCACCAGGTAGGCGCAAACATAACCGAAGTAGGCAACGAAGAAGACGATCCAGTGACGCTTCAGATATTCCTTAAATGTTTCGGGGTGCTGTTCGCGGAACCGAATCTCTGGGTGAACATCTTCGGGTTGTTGGGCTGATGACATTGGGCATCCTTTCAGAGATCAAAACCTGCCAATGAAAAGGATTGTATTACAACGCTGCTTGAGTTGATACAGAAATTGGTTGGTTTCTTGTTACTCGCCTAGGCGCATCCAGGCGTCTCCCCGCACTCTCCAGACCATAGTCCCACCGCGCACTGCCATAAACAGGATTGCGTAACCCGCCCAGAGTAAGAGCATGCCCGTCGTCGACCAATCTGCACCCGGGCCCACAAAAAACAGAGCCACGGGGGCAAAGGCCAGCAGCGCGCCCACCATGTACCGGGCAAGCTTGCGTGTATCGCCAGCTCCGATAAGGACGCCGTCAAGCATGTACGCCACGGCAGCGACAGGCAAAGCGAGCGCTGTCACCCACATTGATTGCATAGCCAGGCTTTGCACTTCGGGAGCGGTTGTCATGACTTTCGGAACCACGAATGCTAACAGTGCAAGCACGATACCGAGCCCGATGCCAGCTCGTAGGCCCCACCATAGACAGCGGCGCAGGATGTGCCGCACCCGTGCCGCGTTGCCAGATCCAAGTCCTTGCCCAACTAAAATCTGTGCTGCTGTGGCCAAGGCGTCTAACCCGTAAGCTGCAAAATTCCATAGCGTCATCACAATTTGGTTTGCCGCGAGGGCAACTGTGCCGAGCGATGTTGCCGCGCTGATCTGCAGCAAGATGGCACCACGTAGCGAGAGGGTGCGAATGATAAGCGGCACAGCTTCGCGTAGTGAGCGCAGTACGCCGGCTCCTGAGGGGCGCAGAGAAACATTGTGTTGACGAGCTCTGCGAACGACGACGGACCCGAGGTATACACCCATCAGAGTTTGCGCGATGGCAGTTCCCGCACCTGCCCCGGCGATGCCCCAACCAGCGCCATATATGAGGAGTGCATTTAGCGGGATGTTTGCGAGTGCGCCAGCTGTTGCCGCTTTGAGTGGAGTGCGTGCGTCCGCAAATCCGCGTAGTGTTCCGTTGGCTGCAAGGACAAGTAGCATGCCGGGCAGGCCGAATGCCGACGTGCGGGCATAGAGTACCGCCTGTTCGAGCACTTCCGGTTCTGGTCCAAACCATCCGAGAATCGTGGGGGCGAAAACCCCGAGAATTGCTCCAAGTGTGACACCCAAGCCAACTCCAAGCCACATCCCGTCCAGCCCCTGCCGCATTCCTTTGGCGGGCATGCCTGCCCCCACATAGCGCGCTGTGGCCGCTGTTGTGGCGTAGGAGAGAAAAATGCAAACTCCAACGAGTGTTGTCAGGACGGTTGCGGAAAGAGAGAGCCCGGCAAGCGGGTGCGTGCCAAGCCTGCCAATCAGGGTGGTGTCAATAGCGACGAGTAGTGGCTCAGCCAGCAACGTTCCCAGGGACGGAATGGCGAGTTGGCGAATGCTGCGATCGATGCTGCGATCCTCATTTACATGGTCTTCAGCCATCCCCGCATTACTCCATATCGAATAAGTCCAAGCTTTAAGCGCGTTAACACCTAGCCTTGCGGCTGCACCGAGCACGTTATCACGCCCGTGGTGAGTGCGGCTGACACGGTAGACACGCACAACCTTAAAGTGTCGTCGTCAAACTTAAAGTTGCCAGCAGGTTTCCAATCTTGCAAGAAAGCAAACAAGTTCTCACTTACCCACAATTGTGGACAGGACTGGGGACGAAATAGCGCGGTTTTACTACCTCTTGTCCACATATGTGGATTGGTGGTTGCAATATTGTGGATAAACGGCTCAAGCTATCCGTAGTTACTCCACTAGAAAACATCATAACTCCACAGAAATACTTCAAGTATTCACAGGCCTGTGGAAAGCAGGATTTGACAATTTCAATTTATCCACCTCGAAAGTGCATCATATTTCGGCATTCGGGCGACTTCGTCGGGTAGCTGCCGATCCTGCATATGCTCGGCTAAAGGTCAAAGGAGGCTTTTCATGTCAAAAAAGATTCTTACCACGCACGTGGGGTCGCTCCCACGCAACCCCGAGCTGCTCGAAGCCAACGATCGCCGCCTTGCCGGCGACATTGGTGATGAGGAGTTCAATGAGATTTTGCGTTCGGCGGTTGATTCCGTTGTGAAACGTCAAAAGGATATCGGCATCGATATTGTCAACGAGGGCGAGTATGGCCATATCATGTTGGGCTCAATCGACTTCGGCGCGTGGTGGAACTATTCCTACAGCCGGTTCGGCGGGCTCACACTCACGCAGGATTCGTCAGACGCGGATGTGGCACCAGCTCGCTCGGAGCCGGGCAACATCCAATTGACGTCTTTCTTTGATCGGCGCGACTGGAGTCGCTTCACTAATGCATATCTCGATCCGGCATCGGGAATTCTTGCGGGGCCGAACGGGCCCGCTAGCCACGGCAGCCCACACATCACGGGTGAGCTCACTTATGCGGGGCAGGAAGCAGTTAAGACTGACGTGAACCTTCTAAAAACCGCTATGGATGCTAATGGCATCGAACGCGGGTTCATGGCAGCAATTTCGCCCGGATCCGCATCGCGCATCCCAAATAAGTACTACGACTCGGAAAAGGATCTGCTCAACGCGTGTGCAGACGCACTAGCGCACGAGTACAAGGCAATCACCGACGCTGGGCTTATTGTCCAGCTTGATGCTCCGGATTTGGCGGAATCATGGGATCAGATTAATCCCGAACCGTCCGTCGAGGATTTCCAGGATTGGCTCCAGCTGCGAATCGAAGCGCTGAACCGCGCGCTTGAGGGCATTGATCCTGAGCTTGTGCGCCTACATATCTGCTGGGGATCCTGGCATGGTCCGCACACGACCGACGTGCCGTTCGAGGTCATCATCGACCAGTGTCTGCAGGTCAATGCTGGATCTTTCTCCTTCGAGGGAGCATCACCTCGTCACGCCCATGAGTGGAAGGTCTGGAAGGATCACCCACTACCAGAAGGCCGTCTTATCGTTCCCGGCGTGGTCTCGCACTCCACGAATATTGTCGAGCACCCTGAGCTCGTTGCAGAACGAATTATGAGGTTTGCCGACGTCGTCGGGCCGGAGAACGTCATCGCATCCACGGACTGTGGCCTGGGCGGACGTGTTCATGGAGACATCGCGTGGGCAAAGCTTGAATCGCTGGTAGAAGGAGCCCGGATAGCGTCGGATCGTCTCTTCTAGGAGACCGAGGAGATCGATTCGGCTAGAAGGTCCGCCCTTCAAGTGGACTGCTCGAGGTGGGGCCTCTTCTAGATGAGTCCTGTTCAAGTTGCCGACCGAAAGTGAGTGGGGCGCGCTCGCCAGAGTGCGCCCCACTTTTGCGAGCTGTGAATATTTGCCCTTTCCGGTCACCGAAATGACTTACTGTAGTAGCGCCGCGTAGTCTTCATCGGTAGGAGGATTCTCGTGACTGAAGTTTCGCATTCATCATTTGAGCGCACGCCACCCCAAGATATTGAGGCGGAGCGCTCTGTTCTTGGCGGCATGATGCTAAGCAAGGATGCGCTCGCGGACGTCAGCGAAATTCTTCGCGCGGAGGACTTCTACCGTCCCGCCCACACCACGATTTTCAACACGATTTTGGATTTGTTTGCACGTGGTGAACCAGCCGATGCCATCATGGTGTCCTCCGAACTGGCACGCCACGGCGAACTGGACCGCGTGGGTGGGCGCACGTACATTCACGACCTCGTCTCCTCGGTTCCCACCGCGGCGAATGCTGCTTTCTACGCACAGATTGTCCGCGAGCAAGCGCAGCTTCGCAGCCTCGTGGAGGTCGGAACGCGCATCGTCCAGCTGGGATACAACACCGAAGTTGGCGACGTCACCGAACTGCTCAACATGGCGCAGTCAGAGGTCTACGCGATGACTGACTCGCGACTCACCTCTGATTATGCATCTTTGCGCGAGGTCGTTCCCGGTCTGCTTGAAGAGCTCGAGGCGAACGCTGACCGCGACGGTGGCCTTGCCGGTCTCGCCACTGGTTTCACAGACCTCGACGATGTCCTCAACGGCTTGCGATCCAACCAGATGATCATCGTTGCTGCTCGCCCGGGTATGGGTAAGACGACGATCGCGATGGACTTTTGTAGAAACATCGCCATTCGACAGCGCAAGCCAGTTGCGTTCTTCTCTCTCGAGATGAACCGCAATGAGCTCGTGATGCGCCTACTCGCGGCAGAGTCCGAGGTTTTCCTCAACAAACTCATTAAGGGTGATCTCTCCGCACAAGATTGGGAGCGCATCAGCCGCACGTTTGAGCGGATTTCTGAAGCTCCACTGATTGTGGACGATTCCCCGAACCTCACCATGATGGAGATTCGATCCAAGGCACGGCGCATGCGCCAGCAGCACAAGATCGAACTCATCGTCATTGACTACCTGCAGCTACTTACGTCGGGTGGTCGTAGCCCCGAGTCTCGCCAGCAAGAAGTCTCGGAATTCTCGCGTGCGATCAAGCTTCTGGCCAAGGAGCTCGAGATTCCGATCATCGCCATCGCGCAGCTCAACCGTGAAACTGAGCGCCGCGAGTCTAAGCGCCCGCAGGTTTCCGACCTTCGTGAGTCCGGATCACTCGAGCAGGACGCCGACGTGGTACTGCTGATCCATCGTCCCGCTCAGGGCGAGGAGACTATGGATGTTCCGCCGGCAGAAGTCATTATCGGCAAGCATCGATCCGGTCCTACTGGCGCGATCGAACTAGCTTTCCAAGGTCACTACGCGCGTTTCTCCAACTTCGGCGGCGAATAGCCCGCGGATACGGAGAGCGCCGAATAGCGTTCATGAGGGCGGCGAGCAGCCCGCGAGAGTTGTACTAGTGTTTTCGCGGGGTAAATCATCGAATTTCGGCGTGGAGCCGGGTGTAAAACTCCGCCTGCATATCGATACGGTCGATCCACATCTCTTGCGCGGTCTCAGTGGCGCATTCGAGGTCATAAAGCCGTTCAACATTCTTCAACCGCGCGGCAATCTCACGCTGCTGCGAAATTTCCTTGTTAAGGAAATCGAAGTGATGCAAGGTATCGGCAATGCGATAGGCACCAAAACGATCGATGTTGTCGCAATCAGAAATTGAGCGCGAAAGAACGCTTGGATTGCCGTCAAAGGGACCAAAGCTCGGATCGGAATCGAAATCAAAGTAGGGCCGTCCGTGGCGATCGTAACCGGTCCCTTCGTCGTCGTCCCGTGGCTGCCACAGGTCGTCAACGTGCATGGCGATACCTACACCTAGTTCGCGAACCTGATCTTCGGGTAAGCCTTGTGCCCGAAGGAAGTCGACCGCGATGAGCGCGCCGGCCCTACCGTGGTCGACCGGTACTTCGGCGTCGAACTTTCCCACGTCGTGGAGGAGACAGCCAAGGGCGAGTAGATCGGAATCTAAGCCCTCGGCGTCGGCAACCTGCCGCCCAATCTCGGCAACTCGCACGCAGTGCTCAAAGCGGTAGCGCCGATCGTAATCGGACACGTCGGTTCGTGAATCGAGGTGATCGCGTAAGAACTGCCGTGCGGGTTCGAAAAGTTGGGCGGCGGTGGTCATGCCTACTTAGCCTCGACTTCGTAGGCGCCCTGCCAGACGGTGGTAAATGGCGTATTGGCAGAAACGCGCTCGCGGATTCCCTGAGTGACAACGTCTTTCGCGATCTTGACGGCGTCATGGATGTCCGTGCCCTTGGCCAATTCGGCGGTGATGGCGGCGGCAAGCGTGCAGCCGGCACCGGACACGCGCGCCTCACCGATCTTCTCAACCGCGTAGGTTGTTGCCTTCTCGCCGTCCCAGAGGACGTCGACGGCGTCGTCGCCGGGGAACTCGATGCCGCCCTTGACCACCACGTACTTCGGCCCCAATTCGCTGATGCGGCGTGCGGCCTCGGCAAGATCCTCGACGGTCGTGAGTTCGTCCATTCCCGCGAGCGTACGGGCCTCGAAGTTATTCGGCGTCACCACTGTTGCCAGCGGAAGAATCTTCTCGCGTAGCGCGTTGTCCGTGTCCAGCGCCTGCCCTGGCTCCTGACCCTTACAGATGAGCACGGGATCGACGACGATGTTCTTCCAGTCTTGCGCCTTCAAGCTATCGGCCACTGCGTCGATCGTGTCGGGATGGCCAAGCATGCCCACCTTCACGGTGTCGATGTCCTGCGACTTGGTTGCCGCCTCAATCTGGTCACGAATAATCTGTGGTGGGACAGGGAAGAAGCGGTGATTCCAGCTGTCATTCGGGTCGAAAGAGACGATGCAGGTGAGGGCGCCCATGCCATAGGTTCCGAGTTGATGGAACGTTTTCAGATCAACCTGAAAACCGGCTCCACCGGTAGCCTCTGAACCTGCGATTGTGTATGCAAATGTGACCATGATGTTTCCTTCCGAGCCGCGCGAGTGCGCGATATTTCAGATCATACTCCGAGGTCAGCGTGTTGACTGTGGCGGTTTACGCACTGGAAAGGCAGCAACAAACCTCGGCCCCGAGGGGTCTAGATCTTGGCAAATGTATCAGGGTTCGGACCCTGCCTGCCTTCTTCACCCTTATCGAGTGCGTCAATGGCCGCAATATCTGAATCGCTGAGCGTGACGTTGAGAGAATCGAGGTTTTCGACTTGGCGCTCGCGATTGCTCGACTTCGGGATCGTGATGTATCCCTTTGAACGGTGCCACGCAAGAACTACCTGCGAGGGCTTGGCGCCAATTCGTCCGGCGATGTCCTTAATGACCGGATCCTCGAGTTCCTTTCCGCGGCCGAGAGGGGACCACGATTCAACGGCGATTCCCTTCTCTTGGCAGAAATTGGCAAGCTCCCGATTCTGGAAGTAGGGGTGGAGTTCGATCTGGTTCACGGCTGGCACGATGTCGGTGGCCTCGAGGAGCTCTTCGAGGTGGGCGATCTGGAAGTTCGATACGCCGATGGATCGCGCGCGGCCATCGGCAACGAACTCTTCCATCACCTTGTAGGTCGAGACGAAATCACCGTTGTAATGCATCTTGAGCGGCCAGTGGATAAGGAAAAGGTCCACATAGTCGGTCTGTAATTTCTCAAGCGACTCCGCGAATGTCCGACGTGCAACGTCGGGTTCATGATTGCCGTTATTGAGCTTGGTGGTGATGAAGACAGCCTCGCGATTCGTGGCTGTTTCCACGAGGGCGTCACCCACACCGGCCTCGTTTCCGTACATCTGCGCGGTGTCGATATGGCGGTAGCCTGCGTAGAGCGCAAGTGCGACGGTGTCTTTTGTATCCTTCGGATCCACCAGATAGGTGCCGAAACCGACGGAGGGAATGGTGTGGCCAGAATTTAGCTTAGTAATCATGCTTCTATTGTCCCACTGCCGGAGCGTAGGGTAGCGCTATGAGCACGAAGAGCGAACACCACCAGTTCGTCTACCGATTCCGCACGGGAGATTCGGTGATCGACTCGCGTCCGTTTGTTTTTGTTGTGGACGACGACGGCGCCCTCGTTTACTCAACCTTCGGCGATCCCGTTGCGCTAGAGACGATTTTGCCGGAGGCGGACCCATCAGAGATTCCGCAGCGTGTGCGCGCAACCGCCCAGGACACCTTTGCGGCGCTAGACGCGTGGGGGAGAGGCGAAGCAAACTCCTTCGACACACTGCCTCGGGTGAATGCAGGCAGCGAATTTCAGCAGCGTGCGTGGGAGGCGATGACAACGCTCGGCAAGGGTCAAACAATGACATATAAGGAGCTAGCGGAGCAGGCCGGCAGCCCGGGCGCTGCGCGAGCTGCCGGCAGCGCATGCGCACGAAATCCTTGGTTTCTGATCGTGCCGTGCCACAGGATCCTGCCCAGTTCGGCCAGCGCCGCGCAAAAACTCGGGAACTACGGCGGCGGCACCGAACTTAAGGAAGCCCTATTGCGCCAGGAAAGCAAGCGCGCAGTACGAGAGCAAGGTACGGCTAGAGACCTAGGGTGACGGAAAGACGGCTCTCCTAAGCGCCGTCGATCAAAGCGTCATAGACCTCGTTAAATCGCTTCATCGCGCGATCGTAGTGTTCGCGATTATCCTCGCGAGGCTCAAAACGATTCGCGAGTAGAACATCTTCTCGCTCGACATCGGGGGCAATAGTTTCCAGAGCGAGTAGCGCCGTGCCGTGAAGGGTCGCACGCTTGATGTCGATGGGAAGCACGGGAACGTTAAGTGCATCCGCAAGGACCGCCTGGAAGTTAGGCAGATCCTGAGTGATACGCCCAGATGCACGAATCTCCTCCGGCCGTTTGCCAGTCGCTTCGATCAGTTGATCCAGAACTCGCACATAGGTAAGCGCGACGCCTTCCATCACTCCGCGGTACATGGCTGGTCCGTCCGATGCCGCAACAACATCGACAATCATCGCCTTAGCACCCGCGGCCCATCCCGTGGCCCGCTCACCCGTTAAAAACGGCAAAACGAGTGGAGTTGAGGCGTTAGGGTCCTGCCTCATTATCCGATCACCGTGATCGTAATCAGTTTGCTGATTCTGCTCCGGATCCACCACCGAAATAGCGCTCACCACATCGTGATCCGCAGCGGAAGCAACGCTCAAATCAAAAGTCTCGTCCGCCCACGAAACCGCGCGACCGACGTCGTTAATAGCCCCTCCAAGAATCGAGCGGTTGCGATCAACGCGATAGCACCACAGACCCGGGGGAATTTCGTCAGGAATGGCGTGGAGGACCACGCGCATGGCCCCGGAGGTAGCGGCCGAAAGGGCCATGGAGTCTTCGTCCGGGGCACCTGCGCCAATGTTGGAGGCGAGGCCGTCTGCGATGACGGGGAACCATTTGGCGCCCTCGAGGGCGGGCCAGATCTGAGCTATGTCGTCGTTTGCGGGCTCGAGCGGTTGGTCGGGATCACGAATCTCGCCCATCTGCTCGGGCCTAACACCGCAGTAGTCGAGGAGTTCGCGATCCCATTCACCGCTTCGTCTATCGAGCAGGCCGGTCCACGCCGCACCTGCCGTCCCGATCGCGGTCACTCCAAGAATGCGGTGATAGATATACTCTCCGAGCGCCATCCAGCGATCTACCTTGGAAAAGAGTGCCGAGTGTTCCTCGCGGAGCCACAGGAGAGTGGGAAGCAGGTAGGAGTTGTGAAAGCGAGTGCCGGTGCGCTGCTGCATTTCGGACTCGTCAAACTCTTGGCGTAGCTTCGTTACCTGCGCGCTTGAACGAGAGTCCGCATACGTGTAGCAGGGAGTGACGGCATGACCATCCGAACCCACACCCACGAGCGACGCGGAGAACGTATCAATGGCCACGCCACCGATTTTTCCGGCAAGTTCCTTGGGTGCGCAGCGGTCGAGGATCTCGCGGATCTCGTCGACTACCTGATCGGGGTCGATTGTCGATTCGCCGTCGGTGCCGGTAGTAAAGGTGTGTGGGACCTTGAACTTGTGGCCGTAAATCGGCAGACCACGTGCGTCGTAAAGCCCGCCACGACTCGCTGTGGACCCGACGTCGAGCCCGAGCACAAATGGTTCGACTGCGTCTTCAATTTTCGTCTGAAACTTAGCCACGGCCATCCCCTAACGGTGAGATTCTCAGTCCCAACATCATATGCCGTCGCTGGACGCGGCGGGGAGCTTTAGTTGCTAGTGAAAATAGTGGACCGTCTCAGGATTTCGGTCGGTTCAGCTTTCTGAGGCGTTGAAGATCGCGAGAAGAGCGGGAATACGCTTCTCGTTAATCTCGTAGGTTGCTTTGCCCGCTGAGCGTAGCCAGTTTGCCACGGTGAGTTGGCGTAGATGGTGGTAAACCTGACCCGTGGTCCCCTTGCCGAGCTTATCTGCGAGCTCGCGGACCTTCATGGGGCCGTCCGCACACAGGCGAAGAATCTCAAGACGTACGGGACTGCCAAGCGCTGCTAACTGAGATGACACGGAGTCAATATCGATGTTGTCGAGACCCGCTTTGATATCCACGTCGGAACTGAACTGATGGGCGGGATCAGGCTTCTTTGTACTAGCTGCGCCGCCGGTGAGTAGAACATTCTGGTTCTCCAGCATCGTCATTATGACGCTGAAGTTCGAATTTACAGAATCTAGGGCGTCGCGCTGGAGCTTTCTCGCCTCTAATCGAGTCAGCTTGGGATCCTTGGTGTCCCCGCTTTGATCTGATTTCTTCTTCACCATGTTCGAATTCTTGCAGAAATGGCACGAAAGACTATCGAAGATTCGCTACTGACGGCAGTCGGAGACCAAAGAATGTCACATTTCTGCGTCGCGCTGCGGAATTTTGGGAATAACGTCCCGTTTATCAGCGCTTATTGTAGCTGAGCGGACTCGTCATCCTCGGGTCGTGGCTGTGGCTCCTCGTCCTCAACTCGCAGCCTCGGGACGCAACCTAGGTGCGGACGCTTACCTACCTTGTCCGCATAGAAAGCACGAATTTTATCCATATCGGCGCTGACATCACCGGTGAGTTTGATGGACCCTGCCCAGCCATAACGCTTGTTTTCGGCATCGATGTAGCCAAGCACCACGGGGATATCCGCCATGTAGGCGATGTGGTAGAAGCCGGACTTCCAGTACTCGCGGCGCGAGCGCGTGCCCTTTGGTGCGATCACCAGAAGGAAGTCCTCGGCATCCTTTGCCTGACCGACGATGTCGTTGACCATGCCATTAGAGGCGCTCCGGTTAACGCCGACGCCGCCCACCCACTTAACGAGCGGACTGAGCGGCCCATTGATCATCGAGTTTTTCACTAGAAACTTGAAATCTCGCCCCGCATCGAAGAACGCTACCGCCATGAAAATGCCATCCCAATAGGACGTGTGTGGTGCGCCAATCACAACGGCCTTTTTCGGTAGCGGCTCGTATTCGACCTCCCACTTGGAGAACTTCTGGAAGGTCTTCGAGATTAGAGTCTTTAGCGACATGTGTGTTCCTTGGCTTAGTTGCTGTGTTCCGGGCGGGTCAGTTCTTGTTCAATAACCTGATTGAACGTATCCACATCCACGAACCCTGGCACGTAAGAGTAACCGACGATAAACGCGGGGGTACCTGTAATGCCCATGCCGAGTGCCTGATCTCTGCTCGCGTTCACCTCTGCCACGGTATCCGCAGCGGTCATCGTGGTACGGAACTGTTCGGCGTCGGGAATCCCAACCTCGTTAGCGAGTGCAACAAGGCCGTCCTCAGTAAAGTCTTGATGCCCGTCCATCAAAGCCTCGTGGTACTCCCAGAACATGTCTTGCTCTGCTGCTGCGTGAGATGCCTGTGCAGCGAGAACCGATTGATCGCCGAGCACCGGCAAGCTGTTGTATTCGAGCCTTGCCGTACCGTTGTCGAAGTGTTCCTGGAGCTCGGGGAGCACGGTCGTGGAGAACTCGATGCAGTAACCGCATCGATAGTCGGAATACATCTCGATCACGATGGTCGCATCCACGTCGCCCAGTGCGTAGGGATCGTCCGGATCAAGACGATGGAGGTCATCAATCACCTGCGCAAGCTCGGGAGCAACAGGGGCCAGCGGGGCACGCTCTTCGCTCGCCTCCTCGCTTTCCGCGTCGCCTTGCGCCGGATCACCAGTGCCGCCGGAACCATCGGTCTCCTCGCCAGACTCTTCGCCCTGACCCTGATTCTGTCCCTCAGCCGGATCGGCCTGCGTTGTCTGCTCGGTTGCCGCTGAGCTCGAACTGCGACCGGAGTTCGCACCGAAAAAGTATGCAGCGAGACCCACGAGAACCATCGCAACGACAATGAGGACAATCATCAAAGTCTTGTTCGAGCGCGGTTGCGCTGGTGAGCCGGGTACATATGGCGGCATCGACGAAGTTGGTGATCCGCTTTCTGGCTGCGAGCTGTGGGACATGGAGGCTCCAATTCTTAAGTTATGCCAATGCTAGCGCGAGTCTCGGGCTGAATCAGAACCGCGGCGCCAATACTGGGCCGAATCCGAAATCAGCCTCGCTCGAAATCAGAAAACGAACTCGAATGCGGGTGAATTAGGTTCAAGCTTTTCAATCTCAATGCCGGAATCGGCCATGCGGTCAAGTAGTGAATCGATGCCGGAAGGATCCTCGATCTCGATACCTACCAGTGCCGGCCCGGTTTCGCGGTTGTTCTTCTTGGTGTATTCGAACAGGACGATGTCTTCACCGTCCGAGAGCACGTCGTCGAGGAAGCTGCGAAGCGCTCCGGGCCGCTGTGGGAAGGTGACTAGGAAGTAGTGGCGGAGGCCCTCGTGAATCATGGATCGCTCCACGATGTCGTCATAGCGTGACACGTCGTTGTTCCCGCCAGAAATAATGCAGACAACCGGCCCGGCAGGCAGATCCTTGATGTATCCACCGAGCGCCGTGGTCGCGAGCGCCCCGGCTGGCTCAGCGATAATGCCTTCCACCTGGTACAGCTCAAGCATCTCGGAACAGATCGCCCCCTCGGGCACCGAGACAATCTCATCGACCAATTCGCGAACAATCTGATACGTCAACGCACCCGCGCGCGCAACGGCCGCGCCATCGACGAACGAATCGACCTTTTCGAGCGTCACTGGCCCACCCGCGTCGAGCGCAGCCTGCATCGAGCGCGCACCTTCGGGTTCTACCCCGATGACCTTCACCTCGGGATGGTGGTGCTTCACCCACAGTGCGGTACCTGCTACGAGACCGCCTCCGCCAATGGGGACGACGACGGCGGCCGGCAGCTTCGGCATAGCGTCGAACGTTTCCTTGATGACAGTTCCTTGACCTGCGATCGTCCGCGGATCGTCGAAGGGGTGAACGTAAATGGCGCCATGTTCAAGTGCGTAGGCAATGGCGGCGGCAGAGGACTCATCGAACGTAGACCCGACTACCTGAAGCGTGACCCAGCCTTCGCCGATATCGGCGATCCGCGCGCGCTTTTGGCGAGGTGTGGTGGAAGGGATGAAAATTGTGCCTTCGATCTGGAGCTGGCTGCAGGCAAACGCAACGCCTTGCGCGTGGTTCCCCGCCGATGCGCAGACTACGCCGCTCGCCTGTTCTTCCTCAGTGAGAGAGGCGATCACGGTGTAAGCCCCGCGCGCTTTATAGGACCGTCCTACTTGGACGTCCTCACGCTTGAGAAAGACCTCGTGGCCAGAATCACGTGACAGGCGCGGTGAGTAGTCCAGCGGCGTATTTCGCAACACTGTGTGTTCTTCAAGGATCGCGGCAGCCCGCGAGACATCGGCGGCGGTGGGGAGATTGCTCGGCACGTCCATAGGTTAATCATGGTCGTTGTTGAACCGCTGAGCAAAGTGGTCCCATTACTCGTGAGCGGTGTATCGGATATTCTTAGCGGGTATCCATCACATCCGAGGAGAGCAAATGGCACACCAGCGCCGAACCGTTCGCGGAATGCTCGCCCTCTCATGCGTGGCCACGCTTGCGGGCTGTAGCGCTTCGGGCATTTTTAGTCCACCGGCCCCGGCATCGCCCGATCCAACCACACCCACGCAAACGCCGTCGTCCACAGTCGCGCCAGAACCGACCCATGAACCAACGCAGGACCAGGGGCGCAACCCGTACGAGAACGGGGCAGAGCGAGACTGGGCCGTTCCGCTCGCCGAGGAGCCGGTGTTAGTGGCGTTCGATAGGCAGGCCAGTACGGTCGTCGTCGCTATGGATGACGACGGCGCAACCGTGCTCACGGCCTTTGAGGTGTCGAGTTCGGGTCGGACACTGATGAAGTGGACCTATGACGTGCCAGAGGATCAGCCGGTGAAGTCTCTCGACGCGCTGAGTGGCAAGACCTATCTTTCGGTCGGAGATCGCGAGCAGGCTGCCACTGATCTCATTATCCTGCAATCTCGAAATGGCGACGAGCTTTACCGGTGGACCACGGATAACCCTCTCGACCAGGACATTCCTGAAATTGTTGGCGCCTATGATTCGGGCCTCGGCGTCATAAAGGAAGATCGCGATCTTGCGCTCGCGGCTATCGTCAACGAGTCTGGTCGGGTGATCGACGACGGCCGAGTCATCCTTGGCGATGAGCAAGCCGAGATCGGTCACGACATGATTCGCATTGGAGACGCCGTTGGCTCTAGCGACTTCGTGTTCTACCCCGAATTGGAACGCGTCTCGGGCGATGAGTGCTACTCGCTCGAAGACGGTTTGGTGTGCATCGAATTTTCGGAAGGGCGCGATACCGGTGACGCGAACCCGCTCGAAGACGAACCCGTCTCGGGCGCGAACGACGATTCTGAGTCAAATGACGGTTCTGCTGCAACCGCAGAACCCGCTGACCAAGAGTCGCCACTAGCTGATCAGGAGTCTCCAGTATCCGACGAGGAAACCGAGCAATCCTCCCAAGAGGAATCATTATCGTCAGCCAGCGAGTCTGACGGGGAACCGGAGGAGGGCCAGACTGCTGCGGAAACCACAACCGATCCGGAGGCCCCCGAAACAGACGGACCAGAAGATGAGCCCGAGCCAACAGACAATCGCTCCGTGAGTGCAACGAGGATTGTCGAGTATGACCGCTCGGGCTTCCAAGTCCGGATCACCGAGGTGGATGCGACCAGCGCGGCCCATAACTTCGCGCTCTTCGCCATGGACCATGACACGGACACGCGCGAGCTTGCGAGTGCCCTAGCAGAGCAACTGAGCGCGCTACAACAGTCGGCTACGCCGCAGCCTGCAATGTTGTCTGATGGACGATGGGTGCCCCACTCGCGATGGCAGTTGCCGGAAGGCGTGGACGTACCAGCCAACGCGGATCTGCAGGTCAACGGGTTAGAGAGTAACCCCCTTTTCAAGGGCGCACCTTTCATTTTCGCGGGAGAAGAGCAGCAGTTGATCAACGCGCTGACCGGCGAGGCCATCAACGGTGACGGAACAACGGCAATTGTGGGATCTGGACACTCTGCCGATATGTTCTTTGAATGGGATGGCGAAGAGCTTTATTACCTGCGCCCGCTGCGATAGCCCACTAGTCTTGAGTCATGATTGAGGGCAACGGTGAGCGGGAATTTCCCTTCGAGTTTGAGCGCAAATTTTTTGTGGAGAATGTTCCAGCTGAGGTCGTAGAGCACGGCTCCACCCAAATCATCGTCCAAGCATATGTATTTGCGCAGGGCGGCTACGCCATCCGGGTTCGTTTGACGTTCCGTGGTGCCGACGTCGACTTTCCTCGTTTCGATGAGCGTGTGGATCACGTGGGTGCTTACGAACGCAAGGTTCTCAGTGACCTGCTTGCGATGGATCTGGGCGATGCCGTTGTGGCAACAATTGCCGTGAAGTCGCCGTCGGTGAATGGGGAACGCTACGAGATGGAGATGGAACTCGATCGAGACGTAGCAACCCAGATCATTTCCCGATCAGGCAACGTGGTTCTCAAGAAGAGGTACTCGCTCTGGTACAACGAAGACGGCTGGGAGTTTGACGTATTCGCAGGCCAGAACGCGGGTCTGATCGTCGCGGAGTGTGAACGAATCACACCCGTGGTAGACCTAGAGATTCCGCAGTTTTGCGTGACCGAGGTGACCGCTGATCCGCGTTTTACGAACGACTCGCTATCGAAGGAACCCTGGACGCAGTGGGACACGCTGTTCCGCCAAGAATTGGCCGCTCGAGGACCTTTCTTCCTTCAGTTAGAGGGTCCTGCAAATTAAGGCAACTGGCACCATACGGCAACGAATTCACTAAGATATAGGGATATCACTTGATCCAATGGAGGCCCAAATGAGTGAACTTTCTGGTGGTATCGAAAAGAACCCAATTCCTCGCACACCTGAAAAGCCTCGCAACTACGTGGTGATGGGTGTCTCCGGTTGTGGCAAGACCACGGTCGCGATGATGCTGGCAGGTATCACCGGGTATGTCTATGCCGAGGGCGATGACTTCCACACGATGGCAGCGCGTGAGCAAATGGGCAACGGAATCCCTCTTACTGATGAGGATCGCTGGCCGTGGCTTGATTCGATTAGGCGCTGGACCGATGCGGAGAACGAGGTTGGTCACTCCACGGTAGTGCCCTGTTCGGCGCTGCGGCGCGTGTATCGGGAGAAGCTTGCCGAATCCCAAGGCGATACGTTCTTCATTCATGTGGCCCCGCCACGTGAAATTCTCGAAGAGCGCCTTGCGGCTCGCAAAAATCACTACATGAAACCCGGATTGCTCAATTCCCAGTACGACACTCTCGAAGAGCTCGAAGACGACGAGCCGGGCATTACAGTGCGCAGCGAAGGTGAGCCGATGGAGGTTCTCCACGAGGTCCTGGGCAAGCTCAACGAGCTAGCGCAGGCGAACGAGCAAGAGAGCTAAACGCTTTCGGGATTGGCCAAGAACCTGAGTTCACAAGACTGACGCAGTCGAGAATGGAACGCTAGCCTTCACCTTGGATCGGTGAATGCGCACCGGCCGCAATGGCAACATTGCGGAGGATGGCAAGGCGCTCATCGATCGTGTAGTGCTCGTTTAGCGTGAGCTTCGCTCCCAGATAGTGCGCACCGGCTTGGTGAGCGACGTCGGCCGCATCTTTGACGTGGGTAGCCGTCATGATCGACGTCGGCTCGTCAGTATCGAGCGCTACGTGATCATCTATCCACGGCGGTCCGTAATCGTTAGGCAGTTCGTGTGCTCCGGAGAAAATGACGCCACCGAGCACACCGGCGTCGGCAACTTGTTTCACGTGCTGGATCGGGAGTTCGGCGGTGCGGCCCTCGATCGCCGAGCGGCCCCAGTTAATCGACGATAGAAC
Organism: uncultured Arcanobacterium sp.; assembly: GCA_964403015.1. Taxonomy (GTDB): domain Bacteria; phylum Actinomycetota; class Actinomycetes; order Actinomycetales; family Actinomycetaceae; genus CAYOEJ01. The sequence goes on along the minus strand of CAYOEJ010000007.1, from coordinate 11,687 downwards.
AGGACCGGTATCGAGCCTCGCGATCACATCGAGCTCGTCTCGCAGACTGAGGAAGCCCTTTTGTGGGGCCAGTTCGGGGTCATAGGCGTCGCAGTGTTCGATTATGAGAGTAGCGCCGTCCCAATCCCACGCCGCGGCAACCTCGAGAGAGGTGAGTAGCGCTTCGGGGTCCGCGTGCTTGCGTGGGGCCGAATGAATGGCGAGGTAGCTAAAGAATTGACGGCCAAGGGCGTCATTGAAGGCCTTGACTTCCCACGAAGCTTTAAGGAGATAGTCGAGGGCAGCCGCGCGCCCTCCCTCGTCGGGAGACGCCAAGCCGAAGTGTGGATCTTCGCCGAGCTGCCACATCACACCGGGAATCGGTGTAAGGACGTTCGTGACAAACGAGTCGTGCATGTTCTTCGCCAGCCACTCGTTATCTTCGTGGAGGTGCTTTTGGAACGGAACTTCGAGCCCCTGAACCCACGGTTGTTCAGCCAGCGAAGCATAGTACATCTCCTGATCCTCTTGGGTAGGTGGAAGAGAGGCGTATGCGCCGACGACGAAGGGGGTGGTCATGAGCTCGTCCTTACGTTGATGAGTGTCATCGCTGCCCATTCTACGCTGGTAGACGTATCTGCACGTGGCGGCATTGACAGCCAATACCCCAAGGGGTATATTACTGCCATCAGATCTAGTGGAAAGAGACTCTCGATGTCGAACGTTTCAGCGTTACCAAGCCCAGTTATCGAAGGTTCTGAAGCTGCGATCTCGGCAGACGAACTGGCGAAGATTCGCAACCGCCTGTCGCGAGCACAAGGCCAACTCGGGGCGGTCATCCGAATGATTGATGAGAGAAAGCCCTGTCAAGAGATCCTCACGCAGATGCTTGCCTCGTCGAAGGCAGTGGACCGTGCCGCATTCTCGATGATGCTCGCTGGCCTGCAGGCCTGTCAGGTAGCCGATGAGGAATCTGAGAATGCGCGTGACGTGCTCGAACGACTCTTTATGTCGCTTGCCTAATCGTTTTTGAGAATGTGGGAGAAACCTTCATGAATATCGTCATTATTGGTGGCGTAGCAGCCGGAATGTCGGCGGCTGCGCGAATGCGGCGGATCGATGAATCCGCCAACATTGTGGTGCTCGAGGCGGGCAATTATGTATCGTTCGCGAACTGTGGCTTGCCCTATCACCTTGCCGGTGAGATTGAAGAGCGTGATGACCTCCTGCTTCACACGCCCGCGAGCTTGCGTGAGCGCGCGAACTTGGACGTTCGCATCAATACGAGTGCGATTCGTATTAACCGCGAAGACAAGACGGTAGACGTGGAAGGTCCGAACGGATCAGAGAGCGTTCCTTATGACAAGCTTTTGATCACCACCGGCGCCGCCCCCATCGTGCCGAATATCAAGGGTGCTGATCACCCGGCTGTTTCCACGTTGCGCACGGTGCCTGAGCTTGACGGGCTAATTGAGCGTGCGCAGAGCGCAATCGAGAAGGCCAAGGTTGCTGGCCGCAAACCTCGAGCCGCCGTTCTTGGTGCGGGCTTTATTGGCCTGGAGACTGTCGAAGCGCTTGTACATCGCGGTTTCGAGGTGGATTTGATTGACCTCGCAGATCACGTGCTTCCGCCGCTCGATGTGGATCTATCGCTGTATCTCGGCGACGAGCTGGAAGCCCGCGGAGTGCGGTTGCACCTGAACGCCGCTGCGGAATCTATTTCTGATGTGAAGGATGCTCGAAGTAATTCTGCTGCGGACTCTTTCACCGTGCGACCGGCTGAACAAGAGGCATCCCCGGAAGATGGGGCCGTGGTTATTGGCCTGTCTACGGGAGAAAGTGTTCGGGCTGACGTCGTGGTCATGTCCGTGGGCGTACGCCCCAATAGCGAGCTTGCCAAAGAAGCGGGCCTTGACCTCACCGAGAGAGGAGCGGTTGTCGTTGGCTCTGACCTCCGGACCTCGGATCCACATATTTGGGCCGCGGGTGACGTCATCGAGGTGCCGTTCTCATGGGGTGAATCTGGATCCGTCATGCTTGCGGGGCCAGCAAACCGCCAGGGTCGCACGGTTGCTGATGCGATGTTGGGCCGATCGGTGTCGGCACAACCGCCGGTACTTCGCACGGCTGTGGTGAGGGTCTTCGATCAGTACGCTGCGGTCACGGGCGCCACGCGTCGAGAGCTCGACGCGAATGGGACGAACTATGAGGTTGTGCGTATTCACGCCGCCCACCATGCCGGCTACTATCCCGGTGCAGAAACGGTGCACATCCTTGGCTTCTTCGATGTGGACTCCAAGAAGCTCCTCGGGGCTCAGGCGGTTGGTAAGGCCGGAGTAGACAAGCGCATCGATGTTCTAGCGACCGCCATCCGTGCCGGAATGACCGCCGGTGACATTGCCCAGCTTGAGCTGACGTATTCACCTCCTGTCGGTGCGGCAAAAGACCCGGTGAACATGCTCGGTTTCGTGGCAGAGAACGTGCTCGATGGCTTTGCCCCACAATGGCAGCCTGACAAGCTAGACGAAGCCCGTGAGCGCGGCAAAATTCTCGACGTGCGTAACCCGGGTGAGGTGGCGCAATGGTCGTTGTCAGATTCGCTCAATGTTCCCCTCCCGGAACTTCGCGACCGGATCGATGAGGTTCGCGAATGGGCAGGAAACGATTACGTCTTCGTTCACTGCGCCTCAGGAGTGCGGTCATACCTTGCGCAGAGAATTTTGGTCAACAGCGGTATCGAGGCGTTCAATATCGCGGGCGGGGCAACATCGCTGCGCACGGCTGAAAGGCTAGGTCAGTTTGCAAGGTAATCTCCTACTCTCGCCTAGCAGGGACGAACCGGTGTGTTGTGGGTAACGACGCATGCAAAATGTCTTGACATAGTGTTTGGCCACGGTACACTGAAATCGGCTAATTCGGAATCATTCAATTATGCGTGAGCATCCGATTCGCCGAGTCCGACACCACATTGTGTGATTGCAGCAGAGAGTTGTGTTAGGAATGATGTAGGGCTTGCGCCGTCGCAAGACGTGCGCGGGTTGGGGCTATATCGAAATCAAACTGAGGTGAGCGGTGCGATTTCGATCCCGACCTTTAACTGGCTGGTACGAGGAGTTTGCTGTCCTCTCGTGCCAGCCAGTCTCATTTTACGATCAGCGTTCAGCGTTATCTGGGGCTGCGGCGTCGCCCGTCAGCGGCTCGCCCTCTAGACTGGGGGGCATGGAGCAGCTCGGTATATCAGCAATTCACCCAACGGCACCGGAGTTTCTATCCGCCGCGGCACTGTATAAGGCGCCCATCGACGTTGAAGCGGCAGTGACCCGTTTGGGAGACCTGTGGAATGAGAAGATTGAACCCACTTGGTCAACGGTCGAACCGGATCCCAACAACCCTGCGGCACCGAGCGGAGATATTCTGCATTTTGCCATTGAGGGCATTCAGGTCATGCTCAGCCCCATCAATCACGGCCTTGTGATTGAGGAAGGCCAGCTCCCTCTTCACCGATTCCACGTGGCAGCGACCTTCTATGCCCCCGAAGCGGGCGCAATGGAAGGAAAGATCGCAGGTGAGGACACCGGCGTCGGAAACAATCTCAAGGAAGTCAAGAAGCGTCATCGCATGCTGTCGGCGCACGTTGTTTATACCGAGGTCATGGATGCACTGATGCGTGAGCCGGCGGCGCTCGGCGTGTACCGGTACGAAATGGGTGTTATGCAGCCGCCCGCAATGATTACGGAGCTTTCCGAGATGTTGACGAAGGGGCAAGCTCCCATGCCGTTGTGGATCAACATCCGTCTTCACCAACCAGCGTTGACCCGAGCCCGCACCTTGGGATTGGGTAACTTTGGGCACCTGGATCTCGAGGTTATCGACTCTAAGAGATCGGGGGAGGACGTCTATAACTTCCTCGCCAACGTGGCCAACTACATCGTCACCAGCGACACCTACCTTCTTCCCGGCCAAACGCTCGGCTATACAAAGGACGAGTCGCTCGATATCACCCAAGAAGTCTCGGACTCCGATGGCGCCACCGTCATCAGAATTGGCTTCTGAACCCCACAAACGATTGGACAACCATGACTGACTACAAGATCGAGCACGACGAGGCTCGCCTTGAATACCGGGCCGTTCGCGACGACGAGGTGCTGGGTTTTTGCCAGTACATCGACGACGGCGAGACCGTGACATTCACCCACACGGTCGTCCGTGAGGAATTCGGCGGTCAAGGTATTGCGAGCGCGCTCGCGAAGAAGGCGCTCGATGACTTGAGCGAGCGTGGCGACCGCACGGTAATCCCACAGTGCAGCTTCATTGCGAAGTTCATTTCTGACAACAGTCAGTACGCTGACCTGCTCGCTCAGGAGTAACTGACGCGTCACATGCATTGGTCGCAACCTTCTAACCTTTGCTAGCATAATCGGCGGAGCGCGAGCGATCGTCTCCACGGGTATCGCCCTCTTGGTCGATCCCGCGTCCAGGTGGTGGCAGCGCCTGGCGAGTTTCCCTGAGATCTTTTGGAGACCGTCATGTCATCTGCACACCCCACAGCGGGTTCTGCCCCGAAGTACGTTCCACTGCACCGCAGCTATTTCGATATCATCGCGGTTCTGTTCGTAGCCTTCCTCCTCCTGTCGAATATCGGAGCGACCAAGCTCATCGGTATCGGCAACCTCGTCTTTGACGGTGGAGCAATCCTCTTCCCGCTCACCTACGTGCTCGGTGACATTCTTGCGGAAGTCTACGGATTTAAAGCTGCCCGCCGGGCGATCATCCTCGGTTTCGTGGCGTCTGCGATGGCGTCACTTGTGTTCTGGCTGATCATCCAAGCACCACCGGACTCGTCCTATGAAAACCAAGCGGCCTTTGAGGCTGTTCTCGGTGTCGTTCCCCGATTCGTGCTCGCCTCCTTGTGCGGATATATCGTGGGCCAATTGCTTAACGCGTGGGTGCTCACCCGTATCAAAGACCGTTGGGGAGAAAAGCATCTGTGGGCGCGGCTCATGGGATCAACGGTCGTGGGTGAACTCGCCGACACCATCATTTTTTGTGTCATCGCATGGATCGGCGTCGTCAGCGGAGCCACGATTCTCAACCTCCTCGTGGTCGGCTTTATCTACAAGGTTGCGGTTGAGGCCCTTTTGCTACCAGTGACCTACGCGGCTGTTGGCTGGATCAAGCGCAACGAACCTGCGGTTACAGTTAACCCATGACCTTTGACATCAAGACCCGGCTCGATGGCCACCTCGGCCGCACCGGCACCATCCACACCCCGCACGGCGATATCCACACACCCGCCTTTATCCCGGTAGGAACCAAGGCGACTGTGAAGGCCGTACTGCCGGAATCCGTGGCAGAAGTTGGTGCGCAAGCTGTTCTAGCAAACGCGTACCACCTCTACCTCCAGCCCGGCCCCGACGTCGTCGACGGCGCCGGCGGGCTCGGAAAGTTTATGAATTGGCCCGGTCCCACGTACACCGACTCCGGCGGCTTCCAAGTGATGTCCCTCGGTTCGGGGTTCAAGAAGGTGCTGTCCGAGGAGTTTTCCGGAAAGGTTGTTGCCGACGACGCCGTGGCGCCCAACAAGGAGCGCTTGGCAAACGTTGACGACGACGGCGTCTGGTTCCGTTCGCACTTAAACGGCGATAAGCACCGCTTCACGCCTGAAGTCTCCATGCAGATTCAGCATGAGCTTGGCGCGGACATCATCTTTGCGTTCGATGAACTGACCACCCTCATGAACTCGCGCGGATACCAGGAAGAATCTCTGGAGCGGACGAGGCTGTGGGCGGAGCGCTGCTTGGTGGCGCATAAGAAGCTCACCGAAGAGCGTGTGGGAAAGCCATATCAGCAGCTGTTTGGCGTCATCCAAGGCGCGCAGTATGAGGATCTGCGGCGAAAGGCAGCACGTGATCTCGGCGCGATGGAGATAGACGGCCAGAGCTTTGACGGATTCGGAATCGGTGGTGCTCTAGAAAAGGAGCGTCTAGGAACAATCGTGGGTTGGGTGAGCGAGGAGCTACCCGAGAATCGCGCTCGTCACCTGCTTGGTATCTCTGAGCCGGACGACCTCTTTGTCGCGATCGAAGCGGGAGCAGATACGTTCGACTGCGTTAACCCTTCTCGAGTGGCTCGCAATGCGGCTATTTACTCGCCCGATGGGCGCTTCAATGCGAACCGAGCCCAGTTCAAGCGGGATTACTCGCCCCTCGTTGAGGGGTGTGAATGCTACACCTGCACCCACTACACGAAGGCTTACATCCATCACGTGTTTAAGGCGAAAGAAATGATCGCCAATACCCTGTGTACGATTCATAACGAGTACTTCACGGTCAAGCTCGTCGACGCGATCCGGAATTCCATCGGGGATGGAACCTACGCCGACTTCAAAGCTGAAACACTTGGACGCTTCTACGCGAAGAAGAAGTAGGCGGTCTGGGGCAGCTTCCCTGGTGCTGTGCGCGGTTCGTGCCTCTCTCAGCGGGCCCAGCGCCTAGACGTCGCGTCCGGTGGCGCCTAGAAGTCTCGTCCGGTGGCGTCTTTGAGCTTGTTAAGCGTGTCGTCGTCGGGGAATCCGTTGACCTCCCAGCGAGGCGGCCAAGCGTCGTCGTCCTTTGTGAAGCCGGCGGGCCAAAGCTCGCGGGCCACGTGTGAGCGGACCGTAATCGACACCGGAACCACCTCTTCCCACGGATGTGGCGATGGCTGACGGGTGAAGGTGATGAAGTCGGTCTGGGGGATGGATCCGCGGGAGTCGGTGGCGTCCCATTCGGTTGCCGAGACGCGCTCACCGCTCTTCAGCCGACGTGGTGCGAACGCCTTAAGCTCGCCAAACTCACCCCACTTGTGCATCGCTTCAACCTGGGCCGCGTAGATCTTCTGCCGAAAGTAATTGCGCAGAGATCCAAGCACTTCAGATAGCTCGCTGCCCGGGAATGGTACCCATTCGCGCCAACCATCGGCGGCAACCGTGTGCGGGAGCGGATACACAGCCTCGGCAGCGCCGCGCTGGGCGAGGAGCAGCTTGAAGAAGTCCACAAGTTTGGGGTCGTCGGCGAAGACGATATAGAGCTTGGTGCGGGAGGCGGGGACGAAAAGCGGAATGTCGCCGGGGCGCTCTGCCGCGATTTTTTCGGCTACCTGCTGCATCATGTCAAGGTCGCAAAACCACGACAGCTCGTAGTTGGCCGGCTGGAGGAAGGACATCACCCGTGCGCCGGCGATCTGAGTGATGCCAATTTCCACTGTCTGACGCTGGGCGTTAGTCAGACCGCGCAGTTCCTCGACCGCCTCAACCATCAGTTCTCCAACTTCGCGGAAACTGTCTTGGATCTGCGAGTAATAGACCGGTTGGATGGTATCCGGCATGTCGTGTGCGAGCCCCACGGCAAGAAACTCGGTGAGGGGCACGTAAACAATGGAATCGGAATCCTTGTGCGAGGCGAGGAAATACTCGGCCGTGCGCACGATGGGAACGACGGGCGTATTCTCATCCGGCTCGTCGAGTGGGGGCACATCAAGCGGAGCCGCGTCTGCGGGCGGTTCCTCACGTGGCGACTCTTCGCGAGATGCCCATCCGGGAAAGATTCTGCCTTGGGGCTTGGATTCGCCCGACGACGAGGCGGGATCTTCTTGAGTGCCAAGCGGGTTGTCTGCTGGAGACTCTGCTGACTGGTCGGTGGGCTCTGGGGTACTCCCTGATTCAGGGTTGGCGGGAGTGTTGGCTTCGCCGGAATCGCTGCCGCCCACTGGCTCATCGGTTCCCTCTAGCTCATGGGATGTCGCGGACTCGCCAAAACTTCTCGGCCTATTGGACGCGGCCGGTGCGTCCGTGCGGTCCGCGGTAGCGGAGTCGTTGGCCTTGTCTGTACCTGTATCGTCGTCCGAGTTGGCTGCACTGTTTCCGTCGGCTGTAGCAGCACCGCTGGCGGCCGATTGTTCGGAGGGGGCGTCGTTGTTCGATTCCTGAGCGGCGTCCGAGCCCGTCGAACTCTTGGGGGTCTGGCCAGCTGTCTCTGCGACCGTGGGAGCTTGGGCCTGTTCAATACCGATATGGATCAGCCGATTAAGCAGTTCGGTCCGCTGTTCCTCGGGTGCATCATCGCGAATGAGTGCACCGGGACGGAAACGGAAAGTGCGGCCATCTTCAAGTAGAAAGTCGAGCCAGTCGCCGTTGGAGTTCACCATGGCATTCTTGAGCTCAGGGTGTTTGACGGCCGTGTTAAGTGCCCACGTCATGAATTCCATGCCTCTATTGTGTCATGTTGAGGACGAGGCGTTGTGGTCTATTCGTCGTTCCGTTCAGTGAGCGGCTCTTGGTAGTCTTGGCGTGTCTCATTTGCGAATTTGTGCGAGCTAGCAGATTCGTTCCACCCATTACGGTCACGCCGTAGAAATGGTGACTCATGCATAAACTTGCCGAGGGTTCGTTAAAGAACCGCGCTTTCGTGGCGCTCCTTTCCGTTGTTGTTGCCGTTCTGGGCATCTTTTCCATGCTCACGCTCAAGCAGGAGTTGATTCCGCGCGTTGAGCTTCCGATGGTGAACATCATTTCCATCAGCCCGGGCGCCACATCGGAACAGATGAAGGACCGCATTTCGACCCCGGTGGAACAGCAGTTGGTGACGATTCCCGAAGTTTCAGGAACCACAACGCAATCCTCGTCGAGCTTCTCCGTAGTAAACGTCGAACTCGAATACGGAACCGACGTCGCCCGTGCAACCAACCGCATTGAACAAGCGATCTCGCGCGCGGATGCGAATTTCCCGGAGAACACCGAAAGCGAAGTTATTTCTGGTGGCACCTCCGATATCCCGCTCAGTTACATCGCGATTACCTCAGACGGCGATGCTCTCGAAACGTCCGAACGCATCCGTAACACGGTGCTTCCGGCGCTTGAAGACGTCTCGGGTCTGTCCAACGTCGAGCTTATTGGCGCGCCCGAGCAGATCATTCGAATCTCGATCGACCAGCAGGTGGTGGCCGATCTTGAGATTCCGGCGAGCGCGATTCAAGAAGCGCTTGAGGACAACGGCCTGTCTGTGCCCGTGGGTGCGCTCAATGAGGGTGACCGCAATCTTGACGTCACCGTGGGCAAGGAAATTTCCTCAATTGAAGAGTTGCGGGAAATGCCCGTCGTCGCTGAAAACGACGACATCGAGGGTCCCGACGGCACCATGATGCCCGCACCGCCAACGGTAGTGCCGCTCTCTGATATCGCCCAGGTGGAGTTCGCCGAAGGCGCGAACTCCATGGTCGGCCGACTCAACGGAGAATCCGCTGTGGCGATCATTCTCTATCCAACTGCGAACGCAAACCTCGTGGAGACCACCAGCGAGGTGCATGACGTTCTCGCTGAAGTTGAACCGATCGTTGGCGGCAACACAGAGTTCACCACACTCTTCGAGCAGGCGCCCTACATTACGGAGTCGATCAAGTCGCTCGGCCAAGAAGGTCTCATGGGCCTCGTCTTCGCCGTGCTTGTTATTCTTCTCTTCCTGCTGTCTATTCGATCCACGCTGGTGACGGCCATTTCGATTCCACTATCGCTACTCGTTGGCTTTATCGGCATGCTCGTGGCGGGATACACGCTCAACATGCTCACGCTCGCGGCACTGACGCTCACGATCGGCCGCGTGGTTGACGACTCGATCGTCGTCATCGAAAACATCAAGCGACACCTCGAATATGGTGCGGACAAGAAGACGGCCGTGCTCGACGGCGTCCGCGAAGTTGCCTCGGCAATCACCGCCTCAACCATTGTTTCCTTCATCGTCTTCGTCCCGATTGGCCTGGTGAGCGGCCTCGTTGGTGAGCTCTTCAGGCCATTCGCGTTCACGGTGGTCATCGCCATGGCGGCTTCGCTCTTCGTTGCGCTGACTATCGTTCCCGTTCTCGCATACTGGTTCCTTAAGCCTTCCAAAGAAGCGCGCTTGGCCTACCGCCGTGGCGAATCGGAGGAGCATCGCGCCACTGCGGAGAAGAAGGAAGAGAGCAACTGGCTACGCAAGTCCTACCGCCCCACATTTAACGTGACCCAGCGTCACCCGGTTCTCACCTTGGTGGCGGCAGTTCTCATTCTCGTGGGAACAGTTGCAACGTATCCGCTGCTGAAGATCAACCTGCTGGGTACGACCAACCAGGGAATGGTATTCCTCTCGCAAGAGGTCGAACCCGGCTCCTCCACAGAATCCCAAGTGGAGCAGGCGCAGGCTGTCGAGGACGTTTTGGTTGACGTCGACGGTGTTGAGTCTGTAGCGACGATCCTTGGCGCGTCGCCGATGACTGGCGGAACGGCATTGAGCTACCTAGTTGCCGTAGACGAGTCGCTGGACGCTCAAGAGATTAACGACGCCGTTGTTGCGGCTGCAGAGGGAGCTGCCGGTGAAGGCAGAATCCAGTCCGGTGATATGGGAATGCTCGGATCATCCTCGGTGGACGTCGACGTGACGGGGCCCGATCCTGAGGTTCTCGCAGAAGCGACCGATATCCTCACGGAGGAACTGGCGAAACTGGACGAAGCCGCCGTCGTCGAAAACAATCTGGAAGCGGAGGCTCCCGCAATCCAGGTGACGGTCGATCGCGATGTGGTATCGGCGATGGGACTGACCGAGAACGACGTCGTCGGCATGATTGCCGCGCAGATGGTGGAGCCCGAGATCGGAACAATCACGATCGAGAACATTGACACCGGGATCTACATGGCGATCGAAGATCCGGTGACCTCAGTCGAGGACCTTCGCGCAATGACCGTTCTTGATCAGCCTCTGGAAGAGGTGGCAACGGTTGAGGAGGTCCTCTCGATTCCGACGATTGTCACTAAGAATGGGCAGACAACCGCGACGGTATCGGTGACTCCAGCCAATGAGGACAACCTCGGCGCGGTGTCTGACGCGGTGTCGCGAGTCGTCGACTCGGCCGATCTCCCCGATGGTGCCGTGACGAAGATGGGTGGTGCCGCCGAGCAGCTGGCAGACTCGTTCACGAAGCTCCTTATGGCCCTGGCTGCCGCGATTCTTCTGATTTACGTGACTCTCGTGTGGATCATGAAGTCGCTAATTCAGCCTGCGCTGTTGCTCGTTTCCATCCCATTTGCGGCGATTGGATCGTTCCTCGCACTCCTTTTGACCGATACGCCACTCGACCTATCGGCCATGATCGGCATCCTCATGTTGACCGGTATCGTGGTGACGAATGCGGTGGTGTTGATCGATCTCATCAACCAGTATCGAGAGCGTGGCGAGAGCCTCGACGAGGCGATTCATGATGGCGCGATGCGCCGTTTGCGTCCCATCATTATGACCGCACTTGCCACGATCGCGGCTATGGTACCGATGGCCTTCGGCATCTCCGAGAGTTCAGGATTCATTTCCCAGCCGCTAGCCATTACGGTGATTGGCGGCCTAGTTTCATCGACGCTCCTGACGCTTATTCTGCTACCGGTTCTCTACCGCCTTGTTGAAGGCCGGAAGGAACGCCGGGCAGTAAAGCGCGCGGAGAGAGAAGAGAAGGAACTCGACGAACTCGAGCAGGCAGAGCGGGCGGAGCTTGAGCAAGGCGAGCGGGCCGGTCAAACAGAGCGCACCAAGTGAGGTGTGCGTCGTGAGGTGTGCGTCCGGGGCGGCTCCAGCGAAGGCCGATCCGACTCGGCCAAATAAGCCGAGCGAGTCGCCTGTGGCTGCGGTTGGAATGCCTGTGTTTAACGGTATGAT
>CAYOEJ010000006.1:47366-68959 GCA_964403015.1 uncultured Arcanobacterium sp. | reverse complement strand
CTTCGCCTCCACGAAAACAATCCCCACCACCACCAACAAAAAACCACCAAGATCACTGTGCCCACACCCGACGAGCACACACACCAAGGGATCACTGTGCCCGCACCCGGCGATCAAACGAGTCAAGGGAGGAATATCATCGAGTCCGGGTGGGATGACACCGACCTCGAAGCAACACCATGCGTGGGAACCAACCCCGACCCACCACCACTAGGCCACACCAACCCAACCTCACCACACACCAACGCTAGAAACACTTCTTCACCGCACAGCCATGAACAAAGCAGCCCAGCCGAACCCGCCTACCCCACCAGACAAGAAGCGTTATGGTAACTCAGCATCTTGTTCAAGGGCACTCGACGTCGTTCGACGGTTCTCCGCGTGGTTCTAGGACACTCCAGTCCCACTGGAGCTCGTGCGAACTACTACGACTGGCGTTCGTGCGAACTACTACAACTGGCGTTCGTGCGAACTACTGCGCGGCGGCCAACTGACGGCGCGACCGGAAAATGCGTTCAGCGTTTTCGAAAGGGTCAACGAATGATAGTTCGGAAGCGAGCAACTGGAGAGGGAAAGGCCGGGAGGCGACCTCTTCGAGCGAGAACAACCTCGGATACAACGGGTCGCCAACTATGGGAGCGCCGATGTGGTTAAGTGTCACCCGAAGTTGGTGGGTTTTCCCGGTTTCCGGACGAAGCTCCCAGAGCGCGAGTGGCGCGCTAGGTTCGGTTAACTCCGGTCGTTCGCAGAGGGGCAGGGATTCAGAGGGGTCGGAGGATCGGGACTGCCCAGAGGCGCTGGGGAGGCGCAGCGATTCAGAGGGGTCGGACCGTCCGGACCGACCGGAGGCGCTGGGGAGGCAGGGCAATGTACGAAGCATTCGAACATCCGTAATGGCATTGGGTGCCCCGGTGAGCACGCTCGAGTGAAAGGTCTCCCCCACGCGCTCCATGAGGAGTTCTACTCGCTTCCAGTCGTCGAATCCCGAAACGTACGGGGCAACTGCGAGATACTTTTTGCCGACCTTCCGGTGCTCGAAAAGCTTCTGGTAGGCACCTCGGTACTCCGGAGATTTAGTGAGAAGTACGAGACCGGCCGTCTCGGCGTCGAGGCGATGAGCGGGAACAAGATTGTCGGTACCGAATTGCCTCCGAGCAGCGACGGTGACCGTGCGCGCGACGTGTGATCCACGCGGAATTGTGGCCATCCCATGCGGCTTGTCAACCACGAGAATGCGATCGTTTTCAGCGATGACATCGAGGATGATGGGTTCCTCGGGTTCGTCAGTCACCGGCCGGTATGCCCAAATCCGTTTGCCAGCCGAAAATGGTTCATCAGGCCCGAGCACCACCCCGCCGTCGGCGAAAAAGTCACCGCGGTCGAGAGCCGCGGGCCCGTCGTCGTCGAATCGGAATCGCGACCAGTCGCGGAGGGTGGCCCAGTCGCCGTCGGGAAGGATAATCGGAACGGCATTGACGCCACCGCGCATGGGCGGGCGGACGTCGCGGATTCGGGCCGAGCGTCGAACGGAGCGGGCTTTGCGCATAGGTTCTGGGACGCTCCTTAGCTGAGTTCGGCGGCAAGTCTTTCCACAGTATCGCTAGGAGGTGAGAAAGACCTAGAAACCTTGAATGTGAGCCACATGGGGTTCATATTCGTGCGACCATTGTCCCATGACCAGTTGACGTTCGAAGTTGTTCGCAGAGCGTCGTACATCTCAGTGGAGAGGAAAAGTCCGTGACGAAGAGCGTGTACTTCACCGCCGCCGAAGGAAACAGCGGCACCCGCGCAGTAGTTCAGGCGTCTATCGAGGAACTGAAGAAGGAATATGAGAATTTCGGAGTCTTCCGCGCGTTCACCAACGGACCGATCGAAGATGATCACAGCTTCCGCGAGGTGCTTGCTCAAATTGGTCGCGAGGAAGATCTAGATATCGCGTGGGGCACCACTCGCCAAGCCTATGTGGCGGACGAAGACGATGCCATGACTGAACTGGTCAAGCGCTACACGGACTACTCACGGAACTTTGACGCCGTGCTTATCCTCGGCCTGCTCGATGGCGACCCCGTCAACCCTGGCGTTCATGCACGCACTGGCCGTGCAGCGGCAAACCTCGGAACCTCGATTGTTCTCATGGTGACTGGCGCGCTTCGCTCCAGCGACCAGATTGCGACTTTGACCCAGCTGTCGGCGTTCGAAATCGCCGCAGAACACGCGCCGATTTCCGCCGTCATCATTACCGATATTGAGGACGACCCGCACGTCACCCTACCCGACGAGGCCGATACCGGCATCATTACCTTCCCCGATGGCCAGGCGCGCGAATTTAACGACGCCGATCGCGCGGTTCTCAAGCGTGCGATGGAGCATGGTTCCGACGTCGTCACCCCGCTGAGCTTTACCGCTCAACTGATCTCGCGCGCGCGTACAGACCGCAAGCGCATTGTTCTGCCAGAGGCTACCGATCCACGAATTCTCGAAGCTGCTGACGAGCTGCTCGCCCGTGAGGTTGCCGACATCATTCTTCTCGGTGAGAAAGGCCAGATTCTGGCTCACTCCGAGGAGCTCGGCTTGGACCTGTCGCTGGCGCAGATTGTCTCGCTCGATGATCCTGAGCTCAAGGATAAGTATGCGAAGGAATTCGCGCGTCTTCGAGAGAAGAAGGGTGTCACCTACGAGCAGGCACTCGAGAAGATGAAGGACATCTCCTACTTCGGCACGATGATGGTCTACATGGACGACGCCGACGGCATGGTCTCCGGCGCAATCAACACCACGGCACACACCATCGTCCCGTCCTTCCAGACCATCAAGACGAAACCTGGCGCCTCGCTCGTTTCATCCTGCTTTCTCATGCTGATGGAAGATCGTGTCTACGTTTATGGTGACTGCGCCGTAACGACGAACCCCTCCCCCGAGGAACTTGCATCGATCGCGGTGTCTTCTGCGGAGACCGCTGTACAGTTTGGCGTCGAGCCACGAGTGGCAATGCTGTCCTACTCCACTGGAACGTCCGGTAAGGGACCCGATGTGGATTTAGTTGTCGAAGCCACCCGCCTCGCACGCGAGAAGAACCCCGATCTCCTGATTGAGGGTCCAATCCAGTACGACGCCGCAGTCGACGCCCACGTTGCAAAGACCAAGCTGCCCGATTCCCCGGTAGCTGGAAAGGCAACCGTTTTCGTGTTCCCCGAACTTAACTCCGGCAACATTGGGTACAAGGCCGTGCAGCGTTCAGCAGGAGCGGTCGCAGTGGGACCGGTTCTTCAGGGATTGAACAAGCCGGTTAACGATCTTTCCCGCGGTGCACTGGTGGAAGACATCGTCAACACCGTAGCCATCACAGCCATTCAGGCGCAGGGGTAGGCGGTGCCCTGGCGACGGGCTGTCTCCGTAGCGCCGCAGGAACCGTAACCTCACAGAGATATTGACTTTTAGAAATTAGGAGAAACATTGACTGTCCTCGTTATTAATTCTGGATCTTCATCAATCAAATACCAGCTCATCGACCCCGTTTCCGAGGAGTCCTTGGCGTCTGGTCTCGTTGAGCGCATTGGCGAAGATGAAGGCCACATCGAGCACAACTACGCTGGTAAAACCATCGAAATCGATCAGCCGGTGCCCGATCACGCGGACGGTCTGCGTGCAGTGCTCGACCTATTCGAGAAAGAAGGCCCCAACCTCAAGGAAGCAAACATTGAGGCTGTGGGACACCGCGTCGTACAGGGCGGCAAGTACTTCAATTCAGCTCCCATTATCGACGACGCCGTTCAGAAGCGCATCGAGGATCTTTGCCCGCTCGCCCCACTTCACAATCCCGCGCATCTGAAGGGCATCGAGGTTGCTCGCGAACTTATGGATGTTCCGCATGTGGCCGTCTTTGACACCGCATTCTTCCAGGAACTACCGAACGAATCTGCAACCTATGCGCTGGATCGTGAGGTCGCGGAGAAGTACGAGATCCGTCGCTACGGCGCGCACGGAACCTCCCACAAGTACGTTTCCGAAAAGGTAGCCGAGATCATCGGCCGCGACGATCTCAAGCAGATCGTGCTCCACCTCGGAAATGGCGCATCGGCGTCGGCCGTGGTGGCTGGTCGTGCGGTTGATACGTCAATGGGTCTCACGCCGCTCGAAGGTCTCGTCATGGGTACCCGAACCGGCGATATTGATCCGGCGGCCGTCTTCCACCTCGCTCGCGTGGCAAAGATGGACATCGAAGAGATCGATCACCTTTTCAACAAGAAGTCCGGACTCAAGGGTCTGACCGGCGATAACGACATGCGTATGGTCTGGCAGCGTGCCGATCAAGGCGAGGAAAACGCTATCGAGGCACTTGAGGTCTACGTACATCGCCTGCTTCACTACATTGGCGCCTACGCTGCTGTCATGGGTGGACTCGATGTCATCACCTTCACAGCAGGCGCAGGCGAGAATGACTCAAGGCTCCGTGCACGAGTGATCGAACGGCTCGGCGGTTTCGGAATCAAGCTCGATGAGGATCGCAACGCTACGCGTTCTAAGGAACCGCGCATCATTTCGAGCACCGATTCGAGCGTCCGAGTGATGGTTGTTCCCACAAACGAGGAGCTCGCTATCGCAAAGCAAGCGGTAGAACTGCTCAAGTAACGTCCAGCGCCAAAGGAATCAACGTCGCAGCGTAGGCATGCCGAGACTGACTGGAACGGAACGCAGCGCTCCCGCGAACAGGGGTCGGCCGCAACCGGAAGCGGCCTGCTCCTCAGGGAGGCCAGATTCATCCTCTGCGTCAGCCTCGAGTCCACGCCCGCGAAGATTTAGCACGTCGTCACCGGGCTCATGGTTCAAAAACGCTGTTGAGATCATGAGCTTGATGCGGTTGAGTTGGTTTACTTCAGCTGCGCCGGGGTCGTAATCGATCGCGACGACGTTCGCCTGCGGATATTTGTTGCGAAGTGCTCGGAACATTCCCTTGCCAACCACGTGGTTTGGCAGACAGGCGAACGGTTGCGCACAGATGATATTTGGGCAACCGCGCTCAATCATGCTCATCATGTCCGCAGTGAGGAACCAGCCCTCGCCCGCTTGGTTGCCGAGCTGTGCAATCTCTTGGACTTTCTGAGCGAGCTCCTGAATCGTAGGTCCAGCTTCAAATCGCTGCGAGTTTCCCAGTGCTCGTCGCAGCGGCTTCTCATACTGCTGTAACGCCCACAGTGCCAAACCTGCGATCTTTCGCGACTTACTTGTACCAGTTCCCAGATTCTCGTAGTTCCAGTCCACTGTCACAAGTGCGTTGTGGAAGAACTGCGCAAAACTTGGGAGTTCCGCCTCGCAACCTTCACGCTCGATCACACCAACGGCGTCGTTGTTAGCGTCCGGATGGTACTGAACCAAAATTTCACCAACCATGCCCACCCGGGGTTTGCGCGGGATGTCGAGGAGCGGGACCTCGTCGAACTCTCGTGTAATCTCGCGAATCAGTGAATAGAAGCCGATGGAACGTCCCAATGTGGGCGAATAGCCATTGTGAGCGAAGAAATCTTGAATGATGGTGTCCCACCGATCATAGAGATCGGATACATTGCCCCGGATTTGATAGGGACGAGTTCGAAGCACGACCGCCTGAAGGAGATCGCCTAACGTCAAGGCCTGCACAGCCCGGTGGAGCATCGGAATGGTGAAACTAAACCCGGGGTTGTCCTCGAGTCCCTGGGCAGAAATCGCGATCACAGGCACCTGTGGATAGCCGGCATCACGGAGACCTTTGCGCAGAAGGCCCGCATAGTTTGTCGCACGGCACATGCCTCCTGTTTGCGTGATCGCCACCGCCGCCCTATCGGGATCCGTCCGACCTGTGGTGAATTCACTGATGAGTTGGCCAATCACGACGAGCGCCGGATAGCAGGCATCATTATTTACAAACTTCAGGCCCGTTTCGATGTCCTCTTTCGAAGTCCGCTCCAAGAGTTTGACGTTGTACCCGGCCCTGCGAAGAACTGGCATGAGTAGCCTGAAATGGATAGGGGCGAGCTGCGGAACAAGGATCGTGTATCCGTCCTTACGCATGTTTTCGGTGAAAGGAACACTTGGCCACACGTGGCCGGCTTGGTACTCGCTCTCGCCCGCGAGCGCTGGTGAATGTGCTTCTCGACGACGCCGGTTGGCTTGCGCAACAGGGGCTGGCCCGGCGTCGGTAGGCGCAACAGGGGCTGGCTCGGCGTCGCCCCCGATATATCTGGGGTACGTGAGAATCTCCTCGGCTTGAGCCGCCTTATCGCGCTCCTCAACGGCGGCGGCCAGCGAACGGAGGCGAATCTTTGCTGCACCGAGGTTAGAAACCTCATCGATCTTGAGAGATGTATAGACAGCACCGCGACCCTCGAGAATCTCCTGCACTTGATCGGCGGTGATCGCGTCTAGTCCGCAGCCAAAGGAGATGAGCTGAACTAGCTCCGTATCTGGATCACTTCCAGCAGTGGCAGCAGCCTCGTAAAGACGCGAGTGGTAAGACCATTGATCGCGCACCCGCAGGGGTCTTTCGAGATTTCCGACTTCGAGTGCATCCTCAGTTAAAACCGCAGCTCCAAGTCCAACAACGACCTCGGGTATACCGTGATTGATCTCCGGATCAAGGTGGTATGGGCGTCCAGCTAGAACAATTGCTCGCATCCCGTTGTCGCGAACATATTGCAGTGCTTCACGCCCCTTGGCCTTGACCTCGGCGTGGTAAGCATCCTGCTCTTCCCAACCAGCATCACACGCCTCGCGAGCTTCCTCCTCGCTCACGCCACACTCCGCGAAAACCTCCGCTAGGCGACGGGGCAGTAGGTCTCGGTTCGCTAAGCTCAAAAAGGGCGAGATGAACTCGGCCTTATCCTCGGCGAGGCGCTCCATATTGTTCCGAATGACCTCGGGGTAGGTGGCCACGATTGGGCAATTAAAATTATTGTCTTGACCGCCAGTCAGCTCCTCGCTGTATGACACGCAAGGATAGAAGATCCGCTTAATTCCTTTGTCGAGCAGTGATTCAATGTGACCGTGCACAAGCTTTGCCGGGTAACACACGTTTTCTGACGGGATAGACTCCATTCCCGCCTCGAAAAGGTCATGGTTTGATCTCCCTGAAATCATCACGCGAAACTTCAGTTTGGTAAGCACCGTGAACCAGAACGGGTAGTCCTCATACATATTGAGCACGCGTGGAATGCCAATATCCCCACGCACCGCGTCGCTCTCTTTGAGCCGCCGGTATCCAAAAATTCGCTTGTACTTCCAGTCGTACATGTTTGGAATTGGCGACTTCTTCGGCACCCGTTCCAGTGAGGCGCCCCGTTCGCAGCGATTGCCCGAAACGTGTCGTTCACCGGTCGAGAATCTCGAGATCGTCATCGCACAGTGGTTTTGGCACAGTCGGCACGTTTTTCGTTCCGTTTCAACTGTGAGACGGTCAAGTTCTTCGACGCTTAATAACGACGACGAACGCGCATGACCCGCTTCCGGATCGTAGTGGCGTTGAGCTGTAAGAGCTGCACCAAAAGCGCCCATCAGCCCAGCAATGTTTGGCCGCACAACCTCGCGGCCGGTGAGAAGCTCGAACGCCCGAAGCACGGAATCGTTCAGGAAGGTTCCGCCTTGGACGACGACCTTCTCACCGAGGTCATCAGCGTCCTTGAGTTTGATGACCTTGTAGAGCGCGTTGCGCACCACCGAATACGACAGGCCCGCAGAAATATCAGCAACATCGGCGCCATCTTTCTGTGCCTGCTTGACTGCAGAATTCATAAAGACAGTACAGCGCGTACCTAAATCAACGGGCGCCTTTGCCTTCGTCGCCGCTTCTGCAAAGCTCTCAATGTCCTGCTGCATCCCACTCGCGAACGTTTGCAGAAAGGAACCACAACCTGACGAACAGGCCTCGTTAACCGCGATCGAATCAACGATTCCGTTCTTGATTTTTACAAACTTCATGTCTTGGCCGCCGATGTCGATCACCGACGTCACACCGGGGTGAATGTGTTCGGCAGCTCGATAGTGCGCCATCGTCTCGATTTCGCCCTCGTCGACGCCGAGTGCGCTTTGAACTATCCCTTCTCCATAGCCAGTCGAGCACGAGCGCACAATACGGGCGTGCGACGGAAGTTCATCCTGAATTCGTCTAACGATGTCGATGGCCGCTGTCACCGGATCCCCCTCATTGGACGCATAGTGAGTAAAAACGATGCGGTCCGAGCCGTCGATGACAACTGCCTTGATGGTTGTCGACCCCGCGTCGATTCCTAAGTAACAATCTCCCCGTGCTTCAGCGGTCGGGATCGACTCGATTCTATGGGCGGCGTGACGTTCAACGAAGGCCGCTCGATCGGCATCGTCGGAGAATAGCGGCCGAATGCGCCGTGTAGCCTCACCTAGGGAAGATGCGGAACGAATGGTTAGTCCAAGTGTGTCGAGCGATTTGGAGTTACCTGGGTCGGCGAGCATGGCCGCACCGATGGCGACGTAGAGTTGGGCGCGCTCGGGCGTGATGTAGCGATCTACTTTGTCGAGGATACGGCGGTAGGCCTCGCGCAGTTCGGGCATAAAGTGCAGCGGGCCGCCGAGGAACATAGCGGTGCCCCGAATAGGCCTTCCATTGGCTAGACCCGCAACAGTTTGGGTAGCCACCGCTTGAAAAATTGAGGCGGCCAGATCCTCATGCTTAGCGCCTTGATTAAGGAGGGGTTGAACATCCGTCTTGGCAAATACACCGCACCGGGAGGCAATCGGATGGATCTGCTCATAACCGCGTGCAAGGTCGTTGAGGCCTGCGGCATCCGTGCCCAGGAGCGAGGCCATCTGATCGATGAACGCACCCGTACCTCCGGCACAGGTTCCATTCATCCGCTGCTCGGGTGTCGGGTGGAGGTAGGTCAATTTCGCATCCTCACCTCCAAGCTCGATGATGACGTCGACTTCGGGATATGTCTGGCGTGTGGCCTCGGTTTCGGCGATGACTTCCTGGACGAACGGAACGTCGAGCACATCGGCCACGGCGAGGCCGCCGGAGCCTGTAATGGCGGCGTGAACGTCGATGCCCGGATGCTCAAAGGCGATATCGTCAAGCAGCTTCGCTAACTCAGCCCGAACATCAGCGTGGTGGCGCCGGTAGTCTTCGAAAACTATGTCTTGACCCCGAAGCAAAACTGCTTTCACAGTGGTTGAACCTACGTCAACACCTAAGCGATACATCAGCATCTCATCCATCCTTCTGCTTCGTGCACGGGTAAATCGGGCCATCCAACGAAGCTGCAATATCAACCTATGACGGCGCGGCTCGCAATTTCTAGGGTGTTGAAATTAGGATTATGGTCGGCTGAAACCGACGCCATTCCGGGATTTCAACCATTCGCATCTTGGCCATTTTCATCGATGTTGAAATTTCTGGGACTAGACTGATGACATCTTCGGCGGAAAAGGATAAGAGTGTCCGAGAACAGTGTTAAACGCGCAGATAGCCCATCGCGCAAGCCCCAAGCCGCCAACGCTTCGGCTCGCGGCGAATCGGCTCCGCGCGGTCCCGCAGGGTCCCGTGGTGAGGTGCGCGGAAGGATTCTCAATGAAGCGAGACAACTCTTCTCGGAATTTGAGTTTTCCACCGTCACTGTTCGCGAGATCGCAAAACAATCCGAGTGCGATCCCGGCCTGATCTCCTACTACTTCGGTTCGAAGATCGGCCTGTTCCGCGAGGCAATGTTCCTGCCTGCCGATCCGGTCAAGGTTATCCAGGATGCATTTGAACACGGAGGCAGAGGCACCGGCGAACGAGTCCTGTTTGCTATCACCGATCTGTGGGAAACATCGTCAGCCTCGAACAACTTTCGGATTCTCGGTTCGTCACTCCTAGCCAACAGATCCACCTTCGAGATCTTTAGGGACTGGTTGGAAACCAACCTCTTAGAATCGTTGGCGGTCACTCTTCCGGGCCCACACGCAAGGCTTCGCCTCCAGCTCGCTTTCGGTCAGGTCATGGGTGTTTGCATGACGCGCTACTTCTACGGCATGGCTCCACTTGCCACGATGACCCGCGAAGAACTTTCCAGATTCTATGGTCCGCACGTGGATGCAACCTTGGCGGGAATTGGTTTGAGCCAGGCTCGACGCAATCCGAGCCAGCTTTCAAGCATGAACACCACCAGCACCGACCCCAAGTGACGCCCGCGAATCTTCGCGATCAATACTGGTGAGCAGGCGGATCGTGGCAGACTAATCGGTATGGAAAACTTTTTCTCGACCTACGATCAAGGTTTTGTCCGCGTCGCCGCCTGCTCGGTACCAGTTTCCCTTGGCCAACCCGCAGTCAATGCGGAAGCAATCGCGGATTCACTCGCGCACTGCTCAGCCGACGGTGTTGGTCTCGCGGTTTTCCCCGAGCTCTCCCTGACCGGATACAGCATTGGCGACCTTCTGCTTCAGGAGACTCTTCTCGAGGCAGCCGAGAAGGCGCTTATTTCCCTTGCGAAGCAAACCGAAAAGCTCCTTCCCGTTGCGGTAGTGGGACTTCCGGTACGTCGAGATGGCCACGTATACAACGCCGCAGCAGTACTCCACCGCGGTGAGATTCTCGGTATAGTCCCCAAGCAGTATGTTCCCGAGCACGAGGCCCGCTACTTCTCCCCCGCCCCGGAGAACACGATCGACGACACCATCACGATCGGCTCCGTGCCTGTTCTGTTTGGAAACTACATCAACTTCCACAGCATCGACGTTCCAGGCCTACGCCTGCATGTGGAGCTTGGCGAGGACATGGCGGCGCCGATTTCTCCCGGTACGCACGGCGCGCTAGCTGGCGCAACCATCATCGCCACTCTCGCGGCCTCTCCAGCAGCAGCTGGACGTGCGAACGAGAGGCTGGCGGCGTCGTCGGCGTATTCCAAGAAAAACACAGCCGCACATATCTACGTGACCGCGGGCGAGGGTGAATCTTCCACAGATTTCTCGTGGGATGGCCACGCAATGATCCACGAGCTGGGCGAAGAACTGGCATCCTTGGAGCCGTTTGCGTCAAGCCCGCAGGTGACTACGGCAGACGTGGACCTGCGAAAGATCGAAGCGGAACGACGCCGGTCTCCGAAAACAACGCCCATCAAAGAGACGATTTTTACCGGCTTTGAACTCAACCCGCCGCTCGAGGACATCGGCTTCCAACGCAAGGTGGCGCGGTTCCCCTACGTTTCCGACGACGACGAACAGCTCGCCGCTGACTGCGAGGACGTTTTCAACATCCAGGTTTACGCTCTCGCGCAGCGCTTGAAAGCAATTGGGCATCCAAAGATCCTTCTTGGTGTATCGGGTGGCCTAGATTCCACGCAAGCCCTACTTGTGGCTGCAAAAACGATGGACATGCTCAAGCGCCCACGTACAGATATCCTCGCGTTTACCATGCCGGGATTTGCTACCACTGATCATACGAAGAACAATGCGAAGGCGATCTCCGAATCACTCGGTGTGACATTCGATGAAATCGACATCAAGCCCGTTGCTAAGCAAATGCTGACCGATATGGGACACCCGTTCGGGCGCGGTGAAGAGGTCTACGACGTCACGTTTGAAAACGTACAAGCGGGCCTGCGTACCGACTACCTCTTCCGACTCGCCAATGACCGCGGTGGAATTGTGCTTGGCACAGGTGACCTTTCGGAGCTTGCTCTCGGTTGGGCAACGTACGGTGTGGGTGACCAGATGAGCCATTACAACGTGAATCCCGGCTTGCCCAAGACTCTCATGCAGCAGATGATTCGCTGGGTAATCGCCTCCGAACAGTTCGACACCGGCGTGCTCGAGGTCCTCCAATCCATCGTGGACACCGAGATCACACCCGAACTCATCCCCACTCGCGAAGGTGAAGTAGCGCAATCCACCCAGGCATCTATCGGGCCCTACGCCCTTCAGGATTTCAACCTCTACTACCTCACGCGTTACGGCATGCAGCCCTCACGGATCGCATTCCTTTCCTACCACGCGTGGCACGATCAGGATTTCGGGGACTGGCCAGCGGGATACCCGGTGGCCGAACGTGGCGCGTATTCGTTGGGCGAGATTAAGAAGTGGTTGGAGCTCTTCCTTCGCAGGTTCTTCAATAACCAGTTCAAGAGGTCTGCGGCACCAAACGGGCCACAGGTTCACGAGGCTGGATCGTTATCCCCGCGGGGTGGATGGAATATGCCAGCAGACATTTCCTCGCCAGCGTGGATTGCCGAACTCAACAATGTTCCCGATGAAGCGTGACGGGGCTGAACTCAACAATGTTCCCGATGAAGCGTAGGGCGGTGGCTCAATCAGTTTCGCTGTGTTCGTAACAATTAACGTTGATCAGAAGATCCTTGTAGCCGCCAGCCTTGGCCTTATCTAGGATCTCCTCCGTCACACCTTCGGTTGCGACGACGACGATCGGAGAGCATCGTTTCATTAGTTTCTCTGCCGAAAAAATCCTCGTACATGGTTCGTTCCTGGGCACTACAAGCTCCCAGACTGAGAACGAAGACAACGGCACCTAGAGCCGTACTTCTCATTCGACGATCCATAGGGGATCTCACCTACCTGCAAAGTATGGCGTTACGATCAGGATTAAACGCTCGCAAAAGTGAAGATGTTTCTGTCTTAAGAGCAATCCCGTGAGGTCTCGTTTTCTTCAGAACTCGCTCTGGAGTACTCCAGCTTGAATATCACTTACGTCATGCGGCGACAGTAGCAGTGAACCCATGACGGAACAATGGCAGCAACGTTACGAATTGATATCACCTCTCAAGAAGCGTCGCCTTCAACCAATTGACGCATTACCGTCCCGACGTCTCACAAATTTCTTGCGCCGTACGCTAAGTTAGCGAACAACAACGAACCCGCAGCCCAGCGGACCGAAAGGATTCTCATGGCAGTTGAACTTGTCACCGATACTTCACCCGAGTTAGCAGAAGCCTTCGAAGTTCTGATCCCTCAGCTATCGTCGTCGTCGGCTCCTATGGATCTGGAGCGGATCGAATCGTTCCTTTCCCAAGACGCCATCGACCTCTTCGTATACCGCGGTGAGGACGGAGATACGAGTGGCAAGATTCTCGGCATGCTCACCCTTGTCACCTTCGAGATTCCCACCGGCTGGCGCGCGTGGATCGAGGATGTCGTGGTAGACGGCGATGCCCGCGGTCAAGGCGCTGGTCAAAAGCTCGTCGAAGCCGCTATTGATCTTGCTAAGAAGCGCGGCGCAAAGACTGTGGACCTCACCTCTCGCCCATCGCGCGAAGCCGCCAACCGGCTCTACAAACGCTGCGGTTTCGATCTTCGCGAAACAAACGTGTACCGAGTCAAGAACGACTAGGGCCTTTATCTCGGACTGGTCCTGTGTCTGAACAGAACCGAGTTCACTAAGGGTTAAACGCAACAGAGAACCGAGTACAATCAGAATGAAGCGGAGGCGTGAGCCCCCGCTTCATTCTTATAGTCGACTGCAGTATGCGCCTACCGTGGTGCTATTTAGTAGTCACCCACCATGGCGTGAATCAGTAGGCATCCACCATGGCGCAAATTAGTTGTCACCCACCATGGTGCGGACGTCAAGGGCGTTGTTCAACGTCTCCTCGTCGATCTCACCGCGCTCTACGAAGCCGAGGTCGAGGGCTGCTTCCTTGACCGTCATATTCTCCTTCACGGAATGCTTGGCAATCTTGGCAGCGTTCTCGTAACCGATGTGGCGGTTCAGTGGGGTCACGATCGAGGGGGAAGACTCAGCGAGTTCAAGGCAGCGCTCTTCGTTGGCCACAATGCCGTCTACCGTGCGCTTGGCGAGCACCTCGGACACGTTGCCGACGATCGTGATCGAATCCAGCAAGTTCTGCGCCATCACCGGGAGCATGACCAGCAGGTCGAAGTTGCCCTGGGATCCTGCGAAAGCGATCGCGGCGTCGTTACCGATAACCTGAGCGGCAACCATGACCGTGGCTTCGGGGACAACCGGGTTAACCTTGCCCGGCATAATCGACGAACCCGGCTGGAGGTCTGGCAGGTGAATCTCGCCGATACCCGAACGTGGGCCGGAGCTCATCCAGCGAAGGTCGTTGGCAATCTTCACCAGTGAAACTGCGATCGTGCGAAGGGCACCGGACGTTTCGACGAGGGAATCCTGCGCGGCCTGTGCTTCGAAGTGGTTAGCGGCCTCCACAAACGGAAGATCCATGTTCTCTGCAATGAGTTCAATGACGCGTGCGGAGAAGCCTTCCGGCGTATTGATGCCGGTGCCCACTGCGGTACCGCCGAGTGGGAGTTCGGCAAGACGCCCGAGCGTAGTCTTCACGCGCTCAATACCGTAACGAATCTGCTGCGCGTAGCCGGAGAATTCCTGACCAAGAGTAATCGGCGTGGCATCCATGAGGTGGGTGCGGCCGGCCTTAACAACGTCCTTGAACTCGGCAGACTTTGCCTCCAGCGAGGTAGCAAGAATGTCCAGCTTGGGCAGAAGATCGTGTTCCACGGCCGCGAGCGCCGCGATGTGAATCGAGGATGGGAAAACATCGTTCGAGGACTGCGAAGCGTTGACGTGATCGTTCGGATGTACGTCCTCGCCGGCGATCTGCGTGGCAAGGTTCGAAATGACCTCGTTCATGTTCATGTTCGACGACGTTCCGGAACCGGTCTGGAAGACGTCGATCGGGAACTGGTCATCGTGCTTGCCGGAAATGACTTCGTCGGCTGCCTCAACGATGGCCGCCGAACGCGCATCATCAATAACACCGAGTTCGTTGTTCGCCTTGGCTGCCGCCCGCTTGATCTGCGCAAGTGCGTGGATGTGCGGTGGCGTTAGGGTCTTTCCAGAAATCGGAAAGTTTTCCACGGCACGCTGCGTTTGGGCGCGGTAAAGGGCGTCTGCCGGGACTCGAACCTCACCCATGGTGTCGTGTTCGATGCGGTATTCGGTCATGTCAACCTCCTTGTTGGGCGCCACTGTGGCGCAACGACGAATATGATTTTATCTTGTATTTTGTTTGCCGATATGGGACAGAAGTGTGCTGCAGTCAAGATTCAGCCACTGAGCCGAATTGGCTAGGCACTCACGGCCACCTCAACGCGCTGGAATTCCTTCACGTCCGAGTATCCGGTCATGGCCATCGCATGGCGAAGCGCACCGATCATGTTTGTGCGGCCACGGGCATCGTGTGCGGGCCCGAAGAGGATCTGTTCGAGGGGCCCAACAGCGCCAACGTCAACGCGTTCTCCGCGAGGCAAGTCCTTGTGGTGGGCCTCGGCACCCCAGTGGTACCCCCGACCAGGCGCCTCATCGGCGCGCGCCAGTGCGGTTCCAAGCATGACGCCGTCAGCCCCGCAGGCAATCGCTTTGACCAAGTCACCGCCGGTAGACACCTGCCCATCGGCGATGACGTGAACGTAGCGTCCACCCGTCTCATCCATATACTCTCGCCGGGCGGCCGCAACGTCTGCCACCGTCGTCGCCATCGGAACGGCTACGCCAACCGTGCGTCTGTTCGCCGTCGTCGCCCCTCCTCCAAATCCTGCGAGGACTCCGGCGGCCCCGGTACGCATCAGGTGGAGAGCCGCGGTGTACGACGCCGCGCCACCGACCACAACGGGCACATCCAGTTCGTAGATAAAGCGTTTGAGGTTCAGCGGTTCACGATTCGAGGAGACGTGCTCGGCCGATACCGTGGTGCCGCGAATAATAAAGAGGTCCACACCGGCGTCGGTCACGGTTCGCCAGTGCTCCTGTGTTCGTTGCGGCGAGAGCGATCCGGCGACGACGACGCCAGCCGCGCGGATTTCCTCCAACCGTTGCGTGATCAGTTCCGGTTTGATGGGCTCCCGGTAAATCTGCTGGAGCCGCGTGGTGGCCTCCTTGTTGGAAACGTCTGCGATCTCTTCAAAGTAGGGCAACGGGTCTTCGTAGCGAGTCCACAGTCCCTCAAGATCCAACACGCCCACTCCGCCGAGTTGGCCGAGCTTAATCGCGGTTTCAGGCGATGTCACGGAGTCCATGGGAGCGGACATGATGGGGATGTCGAGCAGATTGGCGTCAAGCTGCCAAGAGACTGCCACGTCTGCTGCGTCCCGGGTTCGCCGCGAGGGCACAACCGAAATGTCGTCGAAGGAATAACCGACCCGGGCGCGCTTTCCGCGTCCAATTTCTACTTCGTTAGTCACACCCCCAGCCTATCCACTAACTGCACGCACGCAAAGCGCTGTGGATTGAGCGGAAGGTGTCGGAGGGTCATGCGTACAATATGGCTTAACGAGAGGAAACGCATGTGGACTACCCGCCCGATTCTTGGGTTTGATACGGAGACCACCGGAATTGATCCGGGTGAGTCGCGTCTTGTGACGGCGTCGGTGGTGATTGTCGACGACGTCGTGACAAAGCACTACTGGCTCGCCGATCCAGGCGTGGAGATTCCTGCGCAGGCGCAGGCTGTCCACGGTATTTCTACGGAGCATGCGCGTCGGGAAGGGAGGCCCGCCAAAGAAGTCATCGAAGAGATCGCGGACCTCTTGCACAACCACATGGCCAACGACAATCCCGTGGTGGCCTTCAATGCGAGCTACGATCTGACTCTCATCGAGTGCGAGTTGGAGCGCCACGGTCTGCGAACGCTCGCTGAACGGTTGGGGCGTGAGATTGGCCCGGTGGTGGATCCTTACATGTTGGATCGCCACGTTGATCGATACCGCAAAGGCAAGCGACGGCTGGAGAATCTAGCCGAGCATTACGGCGTTGCCTCCGACGATTCGTTCCACAATGCCGAAGCAGACGTATTGGCCACCTTGCGAGTTCTCGGCGCGATGGTTCGCCGCCACCCGGCCGTTGCCGAGGAAGATCTCGAATCCCTCATGGATCAGCAGAGAACTGCCCACTCGGAGTTCATGGCATTTATTTCGCGGCGTGCCGCCCAGGAAGGCCGACCGTTCAACGAATCACCCGGCTGGCCCGTTGCAAAGCTTGCTTGAAGCATGGGTTCATGATTTCATCTCGCTGGACTCGCTCTGCGCTACCGCGTTTCATAGCGACCGGGGCTGTCAGCGCAGTGGTCATCGCTGCGCTTTTTCTTATACGGCCACCATCTGCCGACATCACCGTGCTGTGCTCGAACAATCGAAATTCCTGCGAGGCGGTGGTGGATGCATTTAAGGAGGCATCCGGTCTTAACGTGGAGCTTCTTCGCGTTCCCACGTCGGAGGCGCTCGGAAGATTGAGCGATTCTGCGTCCGAGTTCGACGTGTGGATGGGCGGGCCGTCGGACGCCTACGTGCTCGCCGATCAACGTGGCTTGCTGCAGGCCACGTCCGGTGGGGACGAAGGCGATTCATGGCAGGAGATTTACGGCGGCATCCTTGCCCTGTGCGTCCACGACTCACATGCGGGAATCACTTCATGGGCGGATCTGCTTGACGGCGATGTGACTGTAGCGGCTCCTAATCCTTTGACCTCCGGAACGGCAGCCACCATGCTTGCCGTACAGCACGTACTTCACGGCTCGCTTGAGGATTCCACAGCCTTTTTTGACCAACTTGACGAACACGTTTCGGTCTACACCGATTCCGGCGTGGTTCCTGCAACGCTCGTAGCTCGCGAGCGCGTCGACGTCGGGATCACCTTCGCCCCATACTGTGAGCGTGAACGTGAACTCGGCGCTCCGGTTCACACGGTTTATCCCCAGGAGGGAACCGGTTATGAGATTGGCGCAATCGCCCTCGTCGCAGGGAGCGCGAACCTGCCCGAAGCGAATGAATTCGTCGAGTTTGCGGTCAGCGACGAAGGTCAAAAGCTTGGTGCAAATGCTGCTTCTCAAGCACCCGTCTCCTCAACTTTGGAGGGCAACCTTGGCTCCGAGCTCGCTCACCTCGAAGTTCCCGTCGTTCATCTGGATGCAGCAAAGGTGGCTGCCGTTCGGAGCCATTTGATTTCACACTGGCTAGAACAGGTGCGCGATGGTCAGATCTAGAGGAGTCAGCTTTCGCTCGGTGGGAATCATCGTCGTCGTTGCTGCGTTAGTCACAGCCACACTTGGTTACCTGTTGGACGACGCCGTTCTCGCAACTACCGGTCGCACGGCTGTCCTCGTATTGTCCAGTTGCATCGCTGGAGCAATTCTTGCGCTCCCGCTTTCCCTCAGCACGCGATTGCCGTCGATCATCCCCGTTCCTTTCGTGTTGCTCGCTGGAGCATTTCCGATCCTGATCCCCTCCCCCGTCATTGCAGCGATCCTCGTTGGGCCACCTTTCAACATGCCGCCCTATGGCTTCCCCCTACTTCTCGTCGCCACGATGCTCACTGCGATGCCTATCGCATTCTTAACTCAGGTCATCCTGCTGCACCGCATTGACATCACCGCAATCGAAATTGCCACGACCCTCGGCAGAAGCCCCGCTGAGGCAGTCTTTAGCATGTTCCGGGGTGACATCATACGAGCGCTAGCCGTGTCGGTTCTTTACGCCGCACTACTATCTGCTACGGACCCTGGCATCGCTTTGGCTTTCGGAGGTAACGAATCCCATTTCAGTTCTGCAACAGTGCATTCGTTGACCGCGGATGTTCCCCCACACCTGCCGATCCAGCTCATCACCGTAACGCTCGCATGCTGCGTTGCGGTACTCTTGACGTCCTTCCTCCTAGCCCGGCCTTCCTTCCTCGTGACCCGGGGGAAGACCGCCGTCGCCCAAGGCAAGACTGCACTGGCGTCATCATTTCAGCCGCTCCTTCGCCTATCCTCCTCCCAACTTCCCGCCAGTCGGAGGCTCACACTTACGGGCCTATTCAATATCTGCATATACACCGCAATCGTGATCACGCTCGTGGTGAGGGTTCTCCACAACCTACGTGACGGTGGTCTAGGACGGATTGACGTTGCCGGGCCGATGACATCCACGATCGCGTTGGTGCTGCCCACGGTAGTCCTTTCCTTTATCACAGGCTCACTCCTCGCCTATGGGCTGCGACGTGGCAAATTGCGCTTCACCATCAAGCTGGTCGTGGCTGGCATGGCGCTGGTCGGACTCACCTGCGGAGGCATGATCATTTCTCTCATCCACTCCGACTGGATAGCGGTCGGGGGCGTCGGAATCGTTCCACCGCTTGTGGGAGGTGCGACCATAGGTGGAGGATCCTTGGGAATCGGGCTCGCCTACGCCACCATTGCGCTCCCGCTTATGTTCTTCACAGTTGAACTCACGATTAGATCTAACGCGGACCTCATTGAAGCAGCGGAAGATTGCGGCGCGAGTTCGTTGCGCATTTTCTTCACAATCGTGCTTCCGAGATCAATTCTGCCTTGGATCGGTATGACGGCATTCCTCTTAGGAGTACTACTCAGCCGCGCTATACCTGCCATCTATGTTGATTCGACCCCGTGGCCCCAACTCGGACCGCTTTTGGCGAGTGCCGCAGCGGCGGGACAGGACGATCAATTGCTTATCCTTGGTCTCGCGACGGTCATTGTCGGAAGCGTGCTCCTGCTTGTCGTCGTCTCAATTTTGACTTTTCTTGGCGTAATATCATCCGAAGCAAAGTCAGGCAGGGAGCGAAGATGGATCCGGACATGATGCAGGACAACGCTGAAGTCCAAGCTGGCGAAGCTCAACTATCGGTTGCCGGTCTTTCGGTGTCCGACCTCCGGGTGCCCGGACGCATTGAAGGAATAACTTTTGATATTCCGCCCGGCCAGATTATGGCCGTGGTCGGCCCATCAGGCTCTGGAAAGACCACTCTCGTGCGTGCCATCGCTGGTCTCGTCAAAGCCTTTGGGGATATCTCAAGCCGAGGACGTAAATTCTCGGACCTCGCTCCACAGCATCGCCCCACCGGTCTTGTCCCCCAAGAATCCGTACTCTTTCCACAACTGAGCGTGGCAGAGAATGTGGGCTTTGGGCTAGACGACGCGACGATGCCAGAGAAGAAGCGCGCGGACCTTATCGGCATCGGACTCGCGGAAATGAACATTTCTGGACTTGCCCATGCCTACCCGGAAACACTTTCAGGCGGCCAGCGTCAGCGCGTTGCTCTAGCGCGCACGCTCATTCGGAGACCAGAGGTGCTCCTCCTCGATGAACCGCTCGCACACGTCGATGCTCCCTCTCGGGGAGCCATGCGACACGACATCATGGATCAGGTTCGCAGGCACCGAATGTCCGCCATCTACATCACGCACGATGTTGATGAAGCCTGCGAAGTTGCCGACCTCCTCTTGATTCTCAAAGATGGCACGATGGCTCAGCTGGACTCGCCACGAGCGGTGTATGACAGGCCAGCAAGCCAATTCGTCGCACATTCGATGGGGAACCCGAACGTCTTCGTTGGCCAATCGCTGCCCAAGGGAACTCGCGTCGAGAAGGTGGGGGCGTCTCAGTCGGGGGTCCAAAGTAAATCTGAACCTCACGCCGCTGGTAAATCTGAATCTCACGCCGCTGGTGAATCGGCATCTCGTGCCGCTGGCTTCGCGCAAGACATGGGTGCGGACCAAACCATAGTTCGGCTTGGACAAACAGACGTGCTCTTCAACGGACGCGGGGCTGGCGCCGTCGTCGTCTGCTTCCCACCGGAAAATGTGACGCTGACGCGAGATTCTTCAAGCCACGTCGTTGGCAACAAGGGGCAGATAATTCGGGTGAGTTTCGCGCGCTCTCACATGCGATACGACGTGGAGACCGAATTCGGGACCATCGTGGCCTCGGTTCCCGACGTCGATAATACGTTTGCGGTTGGCGACATGGTGGCATTCGAGATTCGTCGTGGATGGGTCATTGGGCAAGCAGAGGATCACACATGTGGTACATAGCCCTAGGTCTTGTCTGCGCGGCTTTAGCAGGCTGCATCATTTACCTGCGCAATCAATTGATGCAGGCTAAGGACCAGATAGAAGAGTTGGAGCGCGAAGCTGAACATTCGCGAACCCAGCCAGCGATCATTTCACACGAAATCCGCACGCCACTGTCCTTGATTCGCGGTGCGAGCGAACTCCTCATTGAAGAGACCCCCGGCCCGCTCAATGAGATTCAGCGCCAATTCATGGGGACAATCTCCGAAAATAGTCGGCTCGTAAGCGACATTTCAGAGAACTTCCTTTCAGATCTCCAACTGCAAAAACGCCAACTTGATCGAGCGGAAGTCGATATACGTGACGTCATTTCGACAACCGCCCGGGAACTGCGACGCGTCAGCGACGTGCCCATCCGAGTTGATGCCGCTGGCGGCGTCCTCAGAATTGTCGCGGACGAAAAGCTCATCCGGCAGCTGGTATGGAATTTGGTTAATAACGCCGCACGCCACGCCGGAAATCAGTCCGCGATTACCGTGCGAGTTGAGGGTAGTAGCGAAGGCGTTCATATCGTCGTTTCCGATAGCGGCGAGGGAATGACGGATGAGGAACTCAAGATTCTCTTTACACCATTCGCCTCCGGATCCACGCGGCGCCCAGGCAGCGGTATCGGAATGATGGTGTCGAGAAAGATTGTCGAAGCGCACGGAGGCGAGATCTTCGTTGACTCCTCCCCCGGCGTCGGCACCGCCATTCACGTGACTCTGCCAGCTCAGGCTACCGGTCCGCGAAGGTAAACCGGCCACTTACCCTGTAGTGCAGCGTACAATTGAA
>CAYOEJ010000006.1:44726-47266 GCA_964403015.1 uncultured Arcanobacterium sp. | reverse complement strand
ACCGGTCCGCGAAGGTAAACCGGCCACTTACCCTGTAGTGCAGCGTACAATTGAACGACGCGCACAAAGGAGAGACATGGAGAAACCGGTTGCTCTGGTGGTCGACGACGAAGTCCAGATGGTTTCGATCATCGCCTTCGCGCTAGATACACAGGGAATCCGGTGTCTTACTGCCAATTCGACCGGTGAGGCATGGTCGATTCTTCAAGATAATCACGTCGATCTCGTGGTCCTCGACATCATGATGCCGCACGGTTCAGGGCTCGAACTGACCAAGCGTATTCGCTCGCGGTCACCAGAGATCCCCATCATTCTTTTGACGGCGTTAAGCGACGAGAAGCATCGCATCGACGGGCTCGAAGCGGGGGCTGACGACTACGTAACAAAGCCTTTCAGCCCACGTGAACTCGCGTTACGTGCTCAGGCGGTCATTAGGCGCTCCACCGGCGGAACAGCGCATCAGCGAATCGAGGTTGGGCCGCTAGCGATTGACCGTGCGGCGCTCACAGCCTCGTGGCAGGGGCGCAGTCTGCCTCTCAGCCAGACCGAAGTCCGCCTTATGGCGGTGCTTGCGGCCAGGGAAGGCGAGATTGTCACTCACCGAGAATTGCTTAATGAGGCGTGGTCGACGTCGGAAACCAGCGGCGGACGCGAAATGATCAAGACCACCGTCTATCGGTTGCGTCGCAATCTCGACAAGCTCGGTATCGACTCCACAGTCATTCACGCTCATAGGGGCGAAGGGTACTCACTCGTCCTTCAATGATTTGTGGGCCGGGCGGATTGGCGAACGGGACGAGACTTTCGCGTGTGACAGGACGTGCGCAGCGACCCGTGGGAGTACATCGTCTGGCTGCGCACGTAACGCCCAACCCAATGCGCTGAGGACGCCTTCCGAGCGGTAAGTAACAGGTCAGTTACCAACTGTGACCCACGAAGGCTTCCAGGTAACCGTCAAAAGGCCAGACTAATCCTAAATTCACATGACATCGGCGTCACTAGTCGCCGCGGTCAAGGATCCGCAAGACACCGCAGTCATTCGCAATTAGGAGTTCTTATGGCCAGAGATTTTGGGGTGCTATCAGCACCCAAGCCGGCACCACGGCTTCCCGACGATCAGATTGACAGTACCTACAAGAAGTACCGCACAAGTGCTTTCCTCGGTATCTTCATCGGCTACGCCGGTTTCTACCTGATTCGTAACAATGTTTCCCTCGTGTCCGGCCTGATGGTCGAGCACGACATCATGAACACCGTTGGCATCGGTATTGTTGCCAACGCGGTCCTCTTCGCCTACGGACTTTCCAAGTTCTTCATGGCGATGCTTTCGGACCGCGCAAATGCGCGATTCTTCCTCCCGATTGGTCTTGGCCTCTCGGCAATCATCAATATTCTGATCGGCTTCGTGCCCGTTCTGTCGGCGTCGGTTGGCATCTTCGCTACCGTCATGTTCATCAACGGTTGGGTCCAGGGCATGGGATGGCCTCCATCGGGCCGAATCCTCGTCCAGTGGTTCTCCACCACCGAGCGTGGATGGAAGACGTCCATCTGGAACTGTGCGCACAACGTTGGCGGCGCCGGTGTTGGTGTTGCCGCATCCTTCGCTCTTCAGCGCTGGTCTTCCGGCGACGGCGACTGGACGCCAGCATTCTGGTTCCCCGGCATGATTGCCCTTGCTGTGGCCGTGTTTGCATACTTCACGATTCGCGACAACCCAGAGGCCATGGGTCTCCCACCGGTCGAGGAATGGCGCAATGACCCCCAGAAAATCTCGGGCAGCCAGGAGGAAGCCGAAGGCTCCTGGTGGTACATTGTTCGCACCTACGTTCTCACCAACCCCGTCATCCTCCTGCTCGCTGTCACCAACGTGTTCGTTTACACGCTGCGCTACGGCGTTCTGAACTGGATCCCGGTTTACCTCACCGACGAGGTCGGTGCTACCGACATCACCGGCGGCATCATGGGCTTCGCGATCTACGAGCTCGCAGGCATCGTCGGTACCCTTCTTTGCGGCTGGGTCTCGGACAAGATCTTCAAGGGCTGGCGTTCAGGCGCAGGTATCCTGTTCCTCGTTCTCGTAGCCGTGGCAATCTTTGCCTACTGGCAGATCCCGGATAACTCGCCCGTGTGGATCTACTACGTGCTCATCGCCATCATCGGTGGCCTCATCTACGGTCCGGTTATGCTCATCGGTCTGCAGGCCATTGACCTTTCCCCGAAGTACGTTGCGGGCACCGCGGCTGGCTTCACCGGTCTCTTCGGATACCTCCTCGGTGCAACCCTTGCATCGTCCGGTGTTGGCCTCCTCATCCACCACTTCGGATGGGACGTCACCTACATGTTCCTCGTGGCCGTTGTGGTCCTCGCAGTCATCCTCATGGTGATCGTGGGCCGCTACGAGCGTCGCATCATGGACGAGCACTC
Source organism: uncultured Arcanobacterium sp. (assembly GCA_964403015.1). Taxonomy (GTDB): domain Bacteria; phylum Actinomycetota; class Actinomycetes; order Actinomycetales; family Actinomycetaceae; genus CAYOEJ01. The sequence continues at coordinate 44,842 of CAYOEJ010000006.1, read as the reverse complement.
GCTCGCCGCGATTAAGCGCCACGGCGAGTAATCCGCGGGAGTTCCGCAAGTAAAACCGAGCATAAGACGCTCACCCAATCTGTGGCCGGGGCCCCAAAACCCGGCCACAGATTTTT
>CAYOEJ010000006.1:39745-44626 GCA_964403015.1 uncultured Arcanobacterium sp. | reverse complement strand
GTCCCTAGCGACCCAGGTAACGACCGCCCTTAAAACCTCAGTGTCCCGTGTAGTTGGGAGCCTCGGTAGTCATCTGGACGTCGTGGGGATGCGATTCACGCAGGCCCGCAGAGGTGATACGCACGAAGCGCGAGTTCTCCTGAAGCTCTGGGATAGTGCGAGCACCCGTGTAGAACATCGTCTGGTGCAGGCCACCAACGAGCTGATACACGACCGCCCCAAGCGGGCCACGATATGGCACCTGGCCCTCAATACCCTCGGGCACAATCTTGTCATCCGTAGTTACGTCCGCTTGGAAGTAGCGATCCTTCGAGTATGAGGTGCGACCGCGTGAGCTCATTGCACCGAGCGAGCCCATCCCCCGGTAATGCTTGAACTGCTTACCATTGACGAATACGAGGTCACCAGGGGACTCGTCGCAGCCCGCCAACAGCGAGCCGAGCATGACCGTGGACGCACCAGCGGCCAGCGCCTTTCCGATGTCACCTGAATACTGAAGCCCGCCGTCGGCAATCAACGGGACGCCCGCAGGCTTACATGCTTGAGCGGCAAGGTGGATGGCTGTCACTTGGGGAACACCGATTCCGGCGACCACGCGCGTGGTGCAGATCGAGCCAGGGCCTACGCCAACCTTCACGGCGTCTACCCCCGCATCGATGAGCGCTTGAGCACCCTCACGCGTGGCAACGTTTCCGCCAATGATCTGGATTCCGGCAAAGTGCGAGTCGCCCTTAATCCGCGCGATCTGTTCAAGCGCAAGGCGAGCCTCACCGTTCGCCGTGTCCACAATGAGAATGTCGGTACCGGCGTCGGCAAGCGCACCCGCACGTTCCCACGCATCTCCCCAGTAGCCAATCGCAGCGCCGACGCGGAGGCGCCCGTCGTCGTCCTTAGTAGCATCCGGATACTGTTCGGACTTAACGAAGTCCTTCACGGTAATGAGTCCTGCGAGACAACCGTCGTCGTCGACCAACGGAAGCTTCTCGATCTTGTGTTTCGCAAGGAGAGTTGCGGCCTCGTCATTCGAAATGCCAACGTGACCGGTGATCAGGGGCATCGGGGTCATAGCTTCCCGAACAGTCAGGTTTGGCCACTGTGACGCAGGTATGAAGCGCAAATCGCGATTCGTGATGATGCCCTGAAGCTTGCGATCGGAGTCGATAACCGGCAAACCGGATACGCGATACTGGCCGCAGAGCTCGTCAAGTTCCGCGATGGTTGCGTCGGGATGGATCGTCACCGGGTCGGAAACCATGCCAGACTCGGAACGCTTGACCACCGAGACCTGATGAGCCTGATCGTCAATGGAAAGATTTCGGTGCAGGATGCCAATGCCACCCTGGCGGGCCATCGAAATTGCCATCCGCGACTCCGTGACGGTATCCATCGCTGCCGAAAGGAGAGGAACCTTAAGTTTGATCTCACGCGTCAGATGCGAGGTCGTGTCCACTTCGGAGGGCACAACGTCGGTGGCACCGGGCATCAGGAGCACGTCGTCGTAGGTTAATCCAATAAGGCCAAATGTATCGTCCATACTCACCCTGCCAGTCTACGTCGGCACGGCATGCAAGCCGACGTCAGGTCAGTAGGCGGACACGATCTGCTCACATTGAGGACGCCGAGCGTCAGCTATGACTTAGTTCGCTAATCTCGAATCGGTCAAGAAACAGTCTTGTCTTCTTGACATCAAGATTGGTAACGTTGATGGCGTTTCATGAAGCCCTTTTCACAGCCGGAATACCCACCGGGACGTGATTTAGGGAGCCAAGTTTAAGGACGTGAATAATTGGTAGCTCGCATCAAGGATGTGCAGGGCGCGCTGGTCGATTTTTGGGATTGGCAAGCTCAGGGAAGCTGCAACAATATGGACCCAGAGTTCTTCTTCCACCCGGAAGGAGAACGTGGCGGCCCGCGTCGTAGGCGAATTGAACGAGCAAAACGTATTTGCCAGACCTGCCCCGTTCTGGAGCAGTGCCGCGAGTACGCGCTCGTCAACCATGAGCCCTACGGCGTTTGGGGTGGGCTTTCCGAAGAGGAGCGCAATCGCCTGATCTCCGCACGACGACGTGGTCGTACGGCGTAACGGAACGAGAGCATAAAGAAGCGAGGCAGCCAAGTGGCTGCCTCGCTTCTTGCTATTACTACTCGCAGTGCGCTTACTACTCGCAGTGCGCTATTTAGCGCTCTACAACTGCGAGCACGTCGCGCTGGGAGAGAATCATGTACTCGTCCGCACCGTACTTAACCTCGGTGCCTCCATACTTGGAGTAAATGACGACGTCACCAGTCTTGACATCCATCGGTACGCGGTTGCCGTTGTCGTCTACACGACCCGGTCCAACTGCGACGACGACGCCTTCCTGCGGCTTCTCCTTAGCGGTGTCCGGCAATACAAGACCGGAAGCGGTGGTTTCCTCTGCATCGACCTGCTGAATCACAATGCGGTCGTCGAGCGGCTTGATGGAGACCGACATTCGGTTACCCCTTTTCTATAAAACTCGTTAGTTTTCGAAAAACATGTGCATGACAACTCGCCGTCGCGGGGGTCGAAAGCCATGCGTCGCGCGACTCTCGTCGCGCACATATCCAAGGCTAAATCGCAATTGGCACTCAGTCAAAGCGAGTGCCAAAATCATCGCTCACCGCGTAGCGATAACTGCGGATAACTGGGAGGACAACATAGCCCTGAGGAGTATAGAAACCATGAGAAGATAGACGGGTGAGCGGATTTTCCACACTTTTGACAACCGAGGGCTGGGAACTCGTCAACTCCTTGCCACCCTACGACAAGGATCAGGTGTTTTCCCTCACCGAGCGCCTTCGTCGGGAAGGCTTCAAGCCTCCCATGATTTCCGCCGCACTCACCCAGTCGCGTCTGCGAGCCAAGGCAGAAGAGAAGTTTGGCCCCTTTGCAGGGCGCATGCTCTTGACGGGCGAGGGACTCGAGCAGGCCACACGCCTTTCGGTGGGGGCTTTCCATGCACAGCGGCTGCGCGACGCCGGCGCCCAGACCGTCATCGACTTCGGGTCCGGAATCGGCGCAGATTCGATGGCGTTTTCGGGGCTTGGCCTTAACACCATCGCTATTGAAATGAATGAAGAAGCCGCTGCCGCAGCGACCATCAATCTGATGCCATTTCCGGAAGCAAAGGTCATCATGGCCGACGGCTTCGAACTCGATCTAGACGACCTAGGCGCCGATTCCATCTGGATCGACCCGGCAAGACGCAAAGACGGCAAACGCATCAAGAACCCCGAGGATTGGTATCCCTCCCTCAGCGACGCCATCACACTCGCCCGCAAGTTCCCATCCGCCGGCATCAAAATCGCGCCAGGCATCGACTATTCGGTACTCCCCTCCGACGCCATGGTCGAGTGGATCTCCGACCGCGGCAGTCTCCTTGAGGCCGTGATTTGGCTCGGTCGCGCCGCACCAACTCCAGGACGTAGCGCTTTGGTTATCGCCGACGACGGCGCCCACCGTTGGGATTGCAACGTGGCCGATCCCCGACTTCCGTCGGTAGATGTACTCCCGGAGGACCTTGGAACTTTCATTTTCGAGCCAGATCCGGCGATCATTCGATCGGGGGCAATCCATTCCATATGCGAAAAGTATGGCATCGCACCCGTGTCACACGGCATCGCATACCTCACCGGCAACGAGCCGATCGACTCGCCGTTCCTTCAACAGTTCATCATCACCGATGTCTACCCCATCGAAGCCAAGCCGATCCGGAGAGCGCTCGCCGAGCTCGGCGTCGGCAAAGTAGAAATCAAAAAGCGAGGGACAAACCTCGAACCTGAAACCTTTCGGAGAAAGCTGAAGGTGAATACTTCGCGTTCCGGCGCGGCAACCCTCATCGCCACACCCCTCTTGGGCCGCCATCGCATGATTCTCGCTGAACGTGTGTGAGAGGGCGATCTGCCAAGACGTTGTAAGTGGGTTCCTTCAAAACCCCTAATACGAGCTCAATGTCCCAATCGTTCGATTCTCCTAACTGTTAAAGTTTGGCTAACCGAACTTTTGAGGAATTGCCATGGCCCCCGAACTCTTTGCCTTCTTACTGACGCTCTTTGCTGGTCTGGCAACCGGCGTCGGTTCAGCCATCGCATTCTTCGCACGAAAGACGAGTCCGCGATTCCTCTCCACGTCCCTCGGATTCTCAGCCGGCGTGATGCTCTATGTCTCGTTTATGGAGATCCTGCCCAAGGCACAGAACGCCATCAGTAATGACCGCGGTGACGTCACTGCAAGTTGGCTCACCGTTGCCGCGTTCTTCACGGGCATCTTCATTATCGGTGGCATTGATCGCCTGGTCCCTGACGTTTCGAACCCCCACGAGTTCCATACCGAAGACAACTTCATGACGCCACCAGGTGAATCTGACGTCGTCTACAAACCCAACGCGGAAACTGATGCCAAACTGATGCGCATGGGCTTCTTCACCGCCGGAGCCCTCGCAATTCACAACTTCCCCGAAGGATTCGCAACTTTTCTAGCTGGTCTTCAAGACCCCGAGCTTGCAATACCGGTGGCCGTGGCGATTGCCATTCACAACATCCCCGAGGGCATAGCCGTGTCCGTTCCGATCTTCTATGCCACCGGGTCACGCAGGAAGGCTTTCGGTCTTTCGTTCGCATCAGGCCTATCGGAACCCGCCGGCGCACTCATCGGCTGGCTGATACTAGCGCCATTCATGACCGACACCATCTTTGGGTTCACCTTCGCAGCAGTCGCAGGCGTCATGGTCTACATCTCACTCGACGAGCTGTTGCCTACTGCCGAACGGTTCGGCAAGCATCACCACGCCATGGGTGGCCTCATTGCAGGGATGGGCGTCATGGCACTTTCCCTGCTGATGTTCCTTTGATCCGATTCCC
>CAYOEJ010000006.1:0-39645 GCA_964403015.1 uncultured Arcanobacterium sp. | reverse complement strand
GCAGGGATGGGCGTCATGGCACTTTCCCTGCTGATGTTCCTTTGATCCGATTCCCAGCTGATGTTCCTTTGATCCGGTTCCCTGCTGATGTTCCTTTGATCCGGCAACTACAGCGAGGAAATTGGCGAGTTTTTTCTAGGGGCTGCCGAGTACTCTGGATAGCAGGTGAGATTGCTGCCGATCGAATTGGGCGGTCTGATTCTATTTTCGTCCCTATACCTGTCGAATTTGGCACTATAGGCCGTATATAGGGGTCATAGATCCAATATCGACAGGTGTAGGGACAGGCCCGCCCATAAACCGGACGGAAGCCACCTCGTGCGAAGGTCAGCGTCCCTTAACGGACAATCGTTACCTCTCGAGCAAGGCCGGTATCTACCGTCACGTCAAGACCGGATGGCTCAACATTGTTGCGAACCATCTCCCAGCCGAGCGCGGCAATCATCGCGCCGTTATCGGTGCAGTAGCGGATGGGCGGAATCCGAACGGTGATGCCATACTTCTTGGCGCGCTCTTCAGCTAGCGCACGCAAACGCGAATTAGCAGAAAAACCGCCGCCGATAACCAGGGTGTCACAGCCATTAATCTGGCAGGCAGCAAAGGCTTTCTCGGTCAATACGTCCGCTACAGCCTCGGAGAATCCGGCAGCAATATCAGCCTTCGGCAGTTCCTCACCGCGCGCTTCAATTCCCTCAATATGGCGTGCCACGGCAGTCTTCAGGCCAGAAAACGAGTAGTCGTACTGATGGCGTGCCTTGTCCTTGCCCGCGGACAGTCCGCGCGGAAAGCGGATTGCCGTTGGATCGCCCTCGCGCGAGAGCCTATCCACGTGCGGACCGCCAGGATAAGGAAGCCCAAGAAGTCGTCCGACTTTGTCGAAAGCTTCACCGGCGGCATCGTCCAGTGTTCCGCCAAGTTCGACCACGTCGGTGGCAATATTCTCGATCCGCAGCAGGTGCGAGTGGCCGCCGGACACCACAAGGCCAATGAACTTCTCCGGGAAATCGCCGTTGACGAGCTCGTCTACAGCGATGTGGCCAATGATGTGGTTTACCGCGTAGAGCGGCTTATTCAGCGCAAGAGCCAGGGCCTTCGCCGCCGAAACGCCCACGGTGAGCGGGCCGACAAGGCCTGGGCCTGCGGTGACGGCGATCGCATCCACGTCAGCTAATTCCACTCCAGCCTTCTCGAGTGCGGCATCGAGAGTCGGAACAAACGATTCGAGATGGGCACGCGAAGCAATCTCGGGAATGATTCCGCCAAAGCGGGCGTATTCGTCCATGGAGGTAGCGGTTACGTCGGCGAGCAGTTCGCCATCGCGTACTAGTGCTACGCCCGTCTCATCACACGAGGTTTCAATTCCCAAAATCAGTTCGTTCACGAGGGCTATTGTATGCCATCGAGGCCAACACGCTTAGCCTACGTCTAGTGAATTGGCGCCCGATCTGCGAAGCATCTTGAGCGGTCTGAGCTAGCAATAATCGATGCGATCAGTGACACCTACGAAGCGAAGGTAGGGAGGGTGAAGCGCTAGAAGCAAGGCAAAAAACCAACGAGGGCAGAGCAATAAAGCGCGGGTGATGCACTAAGACGCAGGTGAAACATCAATACGCGGGTAAAGTGCCAAGAAGAAGGCGCCCCTAACGGGGCGCCTTCCGTGGCTAAATGTAGGCGGAATATTCCGCGGTGTGGCTACTTACCGTGAGCCGTGGCCTTCATGAGGTCGCGGTTCAGCATCGAGATCAGTTCGAGTGGAACTTCCTTCGGGCAAGCATCGTGACAGGCGCCCACGTTGGTGCAGCCACCGAATCCTTCGGCGTCGTGCTGCGAGAGCATGTTGACCACGCGGTCGTAGCGCTCGGGCTGACCCTGCGGGAGAAGACCAAGATGCATTACCTTTGCGGCAGTGAACAACATTGCCGAACCGTTCGGGCATGCTGCCACGCAGGCACCACAGCCGATGCAGGCAGCAGCTTCGAAGGCGCGGTCAGCGTATTCCTTGCGGACAGGCACTGCGTGCGCATCGGGGGCAGCACCCGTGTTCACCGAGATGTAGCCTCCAGCCTGAACGATGCGGTCGAACGAGGTGCGGTCAACCACAAGGTCCTTGAGCACGGGGAAGGCGGTCGAGCGCCATGGCTCGATCGTGATCGTGTCCCCGTCCTTGAAGCTACGCATGTGGAGCTGGCAGGTGGTGGTCACGAGCGGTCCGTGCGGATCGCCGTTGATGACGATGCCACACTGTCCACAAATGCCTTCACGACAGTCCGAGTCGAACGCAACGGGCTCGCCGCCGTCGGCGAAGATCTCCTCGTTGAGTTGATCGAGCATCTCCAAGAAGGAGGTGTGCTCTTCAACGTTATCGAGCGTTCGGGTTTCAAAATGGCCCTTGTCAGAAGGTCCGTTCTGACGCCAGTATTCGAGGTTGATTTTCACTTGTAACTCCGCTGCTTCATCTCGACGAATTCGTATACGAGGTCTTCCTTGTGCAGGACGGGCGCCTGATCATCGCCGGCCCACTCCCACGCTGCGACGTAGGCGAACTCGTCGTCGTGACGAAGCGCCTCGCCTTCTTCGGTCTGGGATTCGGCTCGGAAGTGACCTCCACAGGATTCCCTGCGGTGGAGGGCATCGATACACATGAGCTCGCCAAGCTCGAGGAAGTCAGCCACGCGGCCGGCCTTCTCAAGCGACTGGTTGAGCGACTTCGGATCGCCCGGAACTCGAATGTTCTTCCAGAAGTCCACGCGCAGTTCACGGATCATGTCGATGGCCTTCTTCAAGCCCTCTTCCGTGCGCTCCATACCGCAGTACTCCCACATGATGTGGCCGAGTTCCTTGTGGTAGGAATCTGCAGAGCGGTTGCCCTCATTACCAGCGAGGTGAGCCATACGGTTCTCGATTTCCTCGCGCGCAGCTACAACCTCAGGATGATCTTCGGTGAGCGGCTCAAACGGGCCGTCAGCGATGTAATCGTTGATGGTGTTCGGCAGCACGAAGTAGCCGTCTGCAAGTCCCTGCATGAGCGCCGATGCGCCAAGGCGGTTTGCGCCGTGATCGGAGAAGTTAGCCTCGCCAGTCACGAACAGACCTGGGATTGTGGACTGCAAATCATAATCAACCCACAGGCCACCCATCGTGTAGTGAACTGCAGGGTAGATACGCATGGGAACCTCGTAGGGATCCTCACCCGTGATCTGCTGGTACATGTCGAATAGGTTGCCGTACTTGGCGGATACGGTGTCCTTACCCATGCGGCCAATTGCCTCGGAGAAGTCGAGGTAGACGCCACGAGCTTCACCGTCAATGAGCGGACCAACACCGCGGCCCTCATCGCACATGTTCTTTGCCTGACGAGAAGCGATGTCACGCGGCACGAGGTTACCGAATGCCGGGTAGATGCGCTCGAGGTAGTAGTCGCGATCCTCTTCTGGAATATCGCGCGGATCCTTCTGGCAGTCTTCGGCACGCTTCGGAACCCAAATACGGCCGTCATTACGCAGCGATTCGGACATGAGCGTGAGCTTGGACTGCGATTCGCCGCTCTGCGGGATGCAGGTGGGGTGAATCTGGGTGTAGCACGGGTTGCCGAAGTAGGCGCCCTTGCGATGTGCACGCCAAATCGCGGTAGCGTTACAGCCCATTGCGTTCGTGGACAGGAAGAAGACGTTGCCGTAACCACCGGTCGCGAGAACCACGGCGTCGGCAAGATGCGTCTCGATTTCGCCGGTGACCATGTCGCGAGCAATGATGCCGCGAGCGCGTCCGTCAATCACGATCAGGTCCACCATCTCGTGGCGGCTGTAGGACTTCACGGTTCCCGCGCGCACCTGACGCATGAGCGCCTGGTATGCGCCAATGAGGAGCTGCTGGCCCGTCTGGCCACGAGCGTAGAACGTACGGGACACCTGCACGCCACCGAAGGAACGGTTATCGAGAAGGCCACCATATTCTCGAGCGAACGGGACGCCCTGCGCCACGCACTGGTCGATGATGTTGGCTGAAACCTCTGCGAGTCGGTACACGTTCGATTCACGTGAACGGTAGTCGCCGCCCTTGACCGTGTCGTAGAACAGACGGTATGTGGAGTCATTGTCGTTCTTGTAGTCCTTAGCGGCGTTGATGCCGCCCTGGGCTGCAATCGAGTGCGCACGACGTGCGGAATCCTGGTAGAAGAACGCCTTGACGTTGTAACCCATTTCGCCAAGGGAAGCGGCGCCCGCGCCACCGGCAAGGCCGGTGCCAACCATAATCACATTGAGCTTGCGGCGGTTTGCCGGGTTCACCAAGCGAGCATCGAACTTGCGCTTCTCCCAGCGATCTTCGATGGGTCCGCCCGGGGTCTTCGTATCCGCGATTGGTTCGCCTTCGCGGTAAAGGCCGTTAATCAATTCAGTCACTTGTATTCCCCTTAAGAAACCCAGCCGAGAAGGATGGCGGTTGGAGGTGCCATGAAGCCCACTATGAGGAGAAGAGCGACGAGGTCACCGATGCGCTGGTAGAGCGTCTCGCGGTGACGGTTCGATACTCCGAGAGTAGCGAGGGCCGACCATACTCCGTGCCGGACATGGAATGCAATCAGCAGGATGGAGATGAGGTAGAAGACGTACATGTACCACACGGATCCATCGAAGCCAGCCATCATGCGCTCATAGGGCGTCATTGCCGAGTAGTCGTCCGCACCCACGGAAATCGCGAGCACGGTGTACTGCAAGAGGTGGAATACGATGAAAACTGCAATAACTACGCCACCCCAACGCATTGTGCGTGCGGTGTAGGAGTGCATTGCGGTCTTCTTGGAGCCGGAGTTGACCTTGTAGGACCGCCCGCGCGCAACATTGGCACGACGCCACAGCGCGATAGCGGAGTACATGTGCCCCACAATCGACAAAAGAAGTAGGACTCGAAGGATCCACAGGCCGCCCTTGTGCGGAAGCACCGGGTAGCCCATTTCGCGCATCCATTCTGCATATCCGTTGTAGGCCTCGGGACCCATGAAGATCTTGAGGTTTCCGTACATGTGGAGCAGTAGGAAGAGGACAAAGAAAATGCCGGTCACAGCCATGAGCACCTTTAGTGCAACAGTGGTTCTGCGACCTTTGTTTTGAACAGTAATTGAGTTAGCCACATCAAGAATCTAGCAAAAGAGAATGGTGCAATGCCGGGCTTTAGGCTCAATTCAGACAGAAACGAGGCTGGATTTTCGTAAGACCGTTTTCCAAACCCCGACTTTGTCCCGTCAAACCGCGATTGTAGAGCGTTTGCGAAGCCTCAAATAGAGAGAATCCAAATTATGTGAGTGTTTGTGAGCGAAATTCAGCGGCGAGTCTCATGACGAGTGCGTCGTCGTCAGAATAGTACTTTCTCCGTAGGCCAACAGGCTCAAAACCGGCCCTGCGATACAGCGCCTGCGCGCCTTCATCTTTGGCGCGAACTTCCAAATACACTGCCTCGGCGCCGTGGGACCACGAGATATCCAAGAGCTCCGCCAACAACCTTTCTCCCAGCCGCTTTCGGCGCGCGTTGGATGCGACCGCGATCGTCAGCAGCTCGGCATCGGGGCCGTGCGAGATCCCACCGACGGCAAGTAACGAGCCAACACTTTGGATCGGGCTTGGTTTATCGACGACGACGAGGTAGGAGCGATCGCTGGCTTGGAGTTCGTCGTTCCAGATATGTTCGGACCACGCATCCCGCGCGAAGTTTTCAAGGTCAAACGAAGCGAGCCTGCTCGCCCATCCGGCAGGGGGCGTGAGCAGGTGAAAACCGTACCACTCGCGCGGTTCCACGATCGCGACCTAGTTGTTCTCCCCGTAGGGATTGGACGTCGCGGCAGGTTGCGCGTGTGCGCCGCCGTGTACATCGGGACGGCGAAGGTATTGCGGTTCCGTGCCTAGATCGAGCTCTTCGCCGGCTTCTCTTCGCGCTAGGCGGGACTGAAGGAGTCGAACCATCACGGTTGGCTGCGCGGCGACCGTCAGTCGTTCGCCGGGCAGGTCTGGGTAGAGCGCATCGGAGACAGACGCGACAATGGCGGGATCGCGGCGCAGCTGCTCACCTAACTCGGCCGGTGCGATCACACTGACGTCCGCTAAGATTTCCACGTCGTCGCCGCCCATGGCCCGGGCGCGAAGAGTAAAGACCTCGCGTCGACGCGCGTCAATGATGGGCACGATGATATTTGCGCCAGCATCCGCTGCCGCGAGCGCCAGTACCTCCAGTGAGGACAACCCGTAGATCGGGACGTCCCATGCACGCGCAAGGGTTCGCGCCGTCACCAGTCCGGCGCGAAGACCTGTAAAAGCACCCGGACCCGTTCCCACGATGATGGCATCCGGCTTTTGGACACCCGCCTCACCAAGCACCTGAGAAATGAGTGGGCTCAAGCTTTCGGCGTGATGGCGAGTGTCTTCGGAGTGAGCAACTGCCAGTTCTTGGACCTCACCGAGCTCGGAATCACACACGCCAACGATTACGCCGGTGGAGGCATCAATGGTCAGAAATTTCATACGGTATCTCCGTCTGGGTCGGACTCGATTTTTGAAGACTTAGGACGCTGGTAGATGCTGACTGTGCCTGCCGAATCTTTGAATCGTGGCTTCGATTCGTGGGTGCCCACCACGCCTTTTCGATTCACTGTCAGGTCTTCTTCCTCTTCTTCTTCGAAGAACTCTTCGCCTCGGTTTTGATCCCACCGCAGCCAAATCAATGACGTGGTCACTATGGCAATGAGGCCGAGCAGAATGATAAGGACTTGAATAATAGAGATTCCGGAGTCCTCGACGGGATCAACCACGGGATCCGAAGGACTCGTTGGAATGGCTTGCCTATCGAGGAGGCGAATGCGCTGGTGGAGGAAGTCTTCAAATGGGACAGTTCCCAAAACTACGTTGGCACCGGAAACATCTGCCGGCTCAATTGCCTGGTCACGTAGGACAAACCACGCCACGAACTCCGGATCGAAAATGACAATTTGGCCCACCTGCTCGGCAGCCAGCTCGGTTCCAAGCCTCGTATCGCCAACCACCATGGCGTCGTCGAGGTTATCTGCACCCGAAATGAGTGAAACTGCTCCAACCGGCCCTTCGTCGTCGCTGATGGGGGCCGCCCATCGAGATACGTCGAGCAACGCGGCTTCAGGCACGCTAGCATTCGTTGCCATCTCGGCAACCCTGATGGGAGTTCCGATGGTGTAGCTGGAAATCTCTTCGGCACTCGCTTCGGGAAAAGCTTCGATTCCGCGTGCGCTCACCAGCGTAGGCGCGGACTCTTCGAATTCTTGGGCCACTTCAGCTGGAATCTCTGGACCAGCCGTCTCATCGCCATCTTGTGGCGTGATGGCCGCGTGCGCCGGCGCGGCCACGAGCATGAGCGCTCCGATGATCGCGATGAAAAGAGAACGCAGCTTCACTGCCGCGTCTCCGAGAGCGGCAATTCACCCATCAGGTCTTCCAGCAATTCGTGCCCACGAGTCCCGTAGGGGTCGAACAGAAGAACTCGCGGCGCATCTGTAATGAGATCCGCGGGGTCTTCACCGGCCTCGGACCCCTCGGGACGCTCGATGATGATTTCAAGTCGGTTATCGGAGAGAACTTCGACCTTGCCCCTACCCCACTCGATTACGGTCAATGACTCTTCAAGAGTGGTATCGAGATCAAGTGCGTCAAGTTCTTCGATCGACGAAAGCCGGTAGGCATCCACGTGCACCATATCCATGGTTTCGCCATGATGAATCTGGGCGATAACGAACGTTGGAGACGATACCTTTCCAGTGACCCCGAGTCCTCGCGCAATTCCCTGCGCCATCGTCGTCTTGCCAGCGCCTAATGGTCCGGTGAGCATGACGAGGTCGCCCGGCCTCGCGGCTCGGCCAAGAGCCGCACCCACCGCCTGGATGTCTGATGCAAGTGGGACCTCTAGAGTGAATGCCATTGCTTCTCCTTAGTTCGCACACATTCTACGCCAGCAGACACAATCACTTCGACTTCGTTGGGTTCTAGTCAACGTTCTAGTCATCGTTCTAGTCAACACTGATGCGCGGAACACGCGTGCCTATACGGGTGACGATTTCATAGCCCAAAGTGCCTGTTTCCAAACCCCAATCGTCCGCCGTGCGGTATCCATGACGGCTATCCCCAAACAGAACGGCAGAATCGCCCATCTTGGCGTCAGGAGCCGCAACAATCAGTTGATCCATACAGACTCGACCCCGAATGGGAGCAAGTCTCCCGTTGATGGTCACTCCCGCGCCGTTCGATGCCTCGCGCGGAATGCCGTCGGCATATCCGAGAGGAACCACCGCAAGACTCTCCGCGGAGGTGGTGACATACGTGTGTCCGTAGCTCACCCCAGCGCCCTCGGGAACCTCCCGAGTAACGACGACGTCGGCTTCGAGCTGCATCACCGGCCGCAGATCAAGTTCTTGTGCGGATGCGCGTCCGGGAGCCGGACTCAGACCGTAGAGCATGATGCCCGGGCGCACCAAATCGTAATGCGTTTGCGGATGCCACAGAACGCCAGTCGAGGCAGCTAAGTGGAGAATCTCGATTTCGATTCCAGCGCGCGCCACAATCTCACGGGCCTGCTCAAACACGTCAATTTGAACACCCGTGAAGGCCGCTTCCACCTCATCGCCACACGCCAGATGTGACCACAGCCCAACCGTCTCTATCGCGCCCTCCGAGCGAAGCCCTGCAATACTCGGAGCCGCCTGATGGAGCTCTTCGAGAGAGAAACCGCCACGCGACATTCCCGTATCGACCTCGAGATGAACGCGCGCTGGCACACCAATGGCCGAAGCGGCGTCGGCGACTTCCTTGAGCGCCCAAGCGGACCCAATACCGAGGTCAATGCCCGCGTAAATCGCACGCGCGAAAGGCGCGCCGGGCGCATAGAGCCAACTCAGCATGCGGCCCTGAGGGATGACCTCTCTCAGGGCAAGCGCCTCTCCTAACTGAGCCACACCGAGCCAGGAGATTCCTAGTTCACTCGCCCACCGGCCAATCCGCTGCCCGCCATGGCCGTAGGCATCAGCCTTGACGACTGCCATGACATCCGATCGCGTCGCATGCGTGATTACATCCACGTTGTGGGTGAATGCCGCGTGAGAGATGAGCGCGCGCGAAGGATAGGCCGAAGAAAACTCGAGGGAATTCACTCATGGTCCTTTGGATTGAGAATGCCGTAAATCACGGCGGGGAGCGCGTCCACAATATCGCTGGCAGATATTGGAGCGCCAATGCCCTCTCCGGCGCCCGAGGCGATGGTCGCAGCGCTGGCATGGATATGTGTGGCAGCCGCTGCCAGGCGGGCTGGCACACCGTGGCCGGCGCCGAGCTCCTTCAGCTCGTCTCCGTAACCTGCCAAGAGGCCGCCAAGGATACCCGCGAGTACGTCTCCAGCGCCTGCGGTTGCTCGCCATGCGGGAGCGCCTCCTTGAGCGTAGAGCGGACCTGCGGGGGCGGCAACGACGTCGGTAGCGCCCTTGAGTAAGACGGTAGCCCCGGTGAGTGTTGCTGCAAGACGTGCGGCGCGCGCCGGAGCGGCATGTACCTGGTCGCGTGAAATCGATTCGCCACGCGCATTAAGAAGTGCCGTTATCTCGCCCTCGTGCGGAGTGATCACCACGGCCGAAGGGACATCGAAATCACCCAGAAGCGCGATGGCCCCGGCATCCAAGACCACCGGAACTTCATCTTCCAGCGCGCGCTGAAGAAAACGACTGGCACCGGCGTCGTCGTCCAAACCAGAGCCGATCACCCATGCCTGAACTTGCCCATCGGCACTCACTACTTCCGGATAGCGTCGAACTACTTCATCGCTACTTCCTAGGTAACGCACCATCCCCGGGCCGGTCGCAAGTGCTCCCCCAACTCCCAGCACTGCGGCGCCGGGATAGGTCGATGAGCCAGTTAGCATGCCCACCACGCCGCGAGTGTATTTGTGGTCGTCGATGCTGGGGATATCCCATGCGTCTGCTACATCGGCGTCGGAAAGCTCGATCACCGCGGGCTCCGAGGGCAGGTGTGCGAAGAACCCAAGCTCAACAACGTCGAGCTCGCCACAGTAGTGTCGAGCTGGCGGCAACAGGTGAGCCGGCTTGGCGCAGCCCATCGCCACGGTAGCGTCGGCGCGCAAAACTGGACCTGGAACCGTTGCGCTGTCTACCCCCAGACCTGATGGGATGTCGACGGCGATCACGAACGGTTCATCCGGACTCACTTGGCGTTCGTGGTTAAGAACCTCAATCCAGTGCGAGTACGGCTCGCGAGCGCCCCCGCTCGCTCCGATGCCCAGCATGCCATCGATCCAGATGCCAGCGTCAAAGGCAAGCTTGCGAAGCAGGGCATCCGGGTCCTCGGATAGTGCGAGGTCATAGAGGCGAACACGCGCGCCCCGAGCCGCCTCAAGACCCTCCTCATGGACCGAGCCTTGGTACGCCGCGGTAACTGACATGCCGCGGCGTGCAAGGTAGGCAGCCGCATGCAGCGCATCCCCGCCGTTATTTCCGGGCCCGACAATCGCCAGCACAGTGGAACCTGGAACTCGCAATGCCTTCGACCGAATGTAGCGCACCGCCCTATTCGCCACGGCATAGGACGCCCTTTGCATGAGCGGCTCGCCCGCCTCTAAAAGTGGCTCTTCTGCACTGCGAACATCTGCTGCGCGGTAGGCGCGATCCATGGTGGCCTCCTTCAGGCTATGGCTCGATCATTCCACAGTTACTGACTTTGCGAGGTTTCGGGGCTTATCGACGTCGTAGCCCTTGACCTGCGCAAGCTCGCACGCGAAGATTTGCAACGGGATGATGGTGACCAGCGGCATCATGAGCGTGGGTGTATCGCGCGGAACTCGGATCACGAACTCTGCGTGCTCGTTGACTGCCTCGTCCCCCTCCTCGGCGATGACGATGGCGCGAGCGCCACGTGCGCGAACCTCGTGCAGGTTAGAGATGACCTTTGAGTGTAGGAGCGGACGGCGCGGCGTTGGCACAATGAAGAAGATCGGCAGTCCCTCTTCAACAAGCGCAATGGGACCGTGCTTGAGCTCGCCTGCGGCAAAGCCTTCCGCATGAATGTAGGCGAGCTCCTTGAGCTTCAGCGCGCCTTCCATCGCGATGGGGAAGCCCACGTGCCTACCGAGGAAAAGGACCGAGGTCGTCTCGCGCATATTCCGGGCGAGATCCTTGATGGCATCTTCCTGTTCGAGGACCTTCTCGATCCGGGCAGGCATCTTGGACAGCTCGTCCATGTAACCCGCGACCTCGTCGGCGTACTTGTTGCCGCGCAGCTCTGCCAAATATAGACCCAGCAGGTAACAGGCCGTGATTTGGGCGGTGAAGGCCTTTGTCGAGGCCACGGCAACTTCTGGTCCAGCGTGCGTGTAGAGAACCGCATCCGACTCACGCGCGATCGTCGATCCGTAGGTATTGATGATCGATAAGACGCGAGAGCCCTGCTCAGACGCATGTCGGACCGCCATCAGCGTGTCCATGGTTTCGCCCGACTGCGAGATGGCGACAACGAGGGTCTTGGAATTAACCACCGGATCGCGGTAGCGGAACTCGTGGGCGAGCTCCACCTCAACCGGGATACGGCACCAGTGTTCAATGGCGTATTTTGCAACGTGTCCCGCATATGCCGCGGTCCCACACGCAACCACGATGATCTTGTCGATCGAACGCAGCTCGTGCTCGGAGATCCTCAGTTCGTCAAGCTGCAGACGCCCGTCCTTGGTGAGGCGGCCACGGAGGGTTTCCGCAACAGCCATCGGCTGGTCGTGGATCTCCTTCGCCATGAAGTTCTCGTACCCATCGTGCATGGCGGTCTCGAGATCCCAGTCCACTTCGTAGGCCTCGCCCTCGGCGGGGTTGCCCGCAATGTCCGTGACCTCGACTGACTCCGCTGTCAACGTGACGATCTGATCCTGGTCGATGGCGAGCGCTTGGCGCGTGTGCCCCACGAATGCTGCGACGTCGGAACCAAGGAAGTTCTCGCCGTCGCCAATTCCGACGACGAGCGGAGAGTTGCGTCGAGCAGCAACCACGCGATCGGGTTGGTTGGCCGCGATAGCAACAATCGTGTACGACCCTTCCAGCATCTGCACCACGTTCTTGACCGACGTCGTCAAATCCTGGGTTGTCGCGATATCGGCGGCGATGAGGTGGGCCACGACTTCAGAGTCGGTTTCGGAGGAGAACTGCGCACCGCTGGCGGCCAGCTGATCGCGCAATTCCGTATGGTTTTCAATGATGCCATTGTGAACGATGGCAATCTGGCCGTCTGGGGAGACGTGCGGGTGGGAGTTGGCGTCCGACGGTGCACCGTGAGTTGCCCAACGAGTATGACCGATGGCGGCGATTGCGCTAGGGAGTGGATCATTAGCGATCTCAGCGCGCAGGTCATCCACGCGCCCCGATTTTTTCCGGTAGTGGAGCCCATCGGATCCGACTAGCGCAACACCAGCCGAATCGTATCCGCGGTACTCCAAGCGGGTAAGGCCTTCAAGGACAACGTTTAGCGGCTGGTCGGACGATGTCCGAGGGCCGATATATCCAACGATTCCACACATGGAGGAAAGAATACCGGCGCTCAGTTTCTTGCAGTAGTTCGACATACTCTGAGCGAAATTCTGCAAAACTAGCATCATGCATTCAAACCCCAGCGATCTTTCCGCCTACGTCTCCTTCACCCGCCAGCAGTGGTCTGATCTCGCGCAAAGCACGGCCCTCCCTCTTACCGGTAAGGACGTCGCGCGACTTTCGACTCTTGGAGATCCCATCGGTTTCGCGGAAGCTGACGCAATTTACCGGCCGCTATCTGCACTCATGCAGATGTACGCGCGCAATATTGGCAGGCTCTTTCGCGAGTCGAAGGACTTTCTTGGGTACGACGACGCCCGCGTGCCTTGGATTGTGGGTATCGGCGGCTCGGTGTCCGTTGGAAAATCAACGGCGGCTCGATTGTTACGGGAGCTGCTCCGCCGCTGGCCACAAACGCCAAACGTGGATCTCGTTCCCACCGACGGCTTCCTGTATTCCAACGCCATACTTGAAGAGCGCGGCCTCATGGGCCGAAAAGGATTTCCCGAGTCATATGACCGCGGTGCGCTCTTGCGTTTTTTGGCCGAGGTGAAGGCCGGAAAACGCGACGTCCAGGTGCCCGTCTACGACCACACCGCCTACGACATTCTTCCGGACGAGTACATCACAGTTGATCAACCGGACATCCTCATCATCGAAGGCCTTAACGTGTTGCAGCCTGCGCGTCCTGGATCAAGCAACGTGCTCGCGATCTCCGACTTTTTCGATTTTTCGATCTACCTTGACGCACCCGAAGAAGCTCTCGAGAACTGGTACGTGGATCGCTTCCTCACGCTTCGCTCGACGGCGTTTGCTGACGATCGCTCCTACTTCCGCAACTATGCCGGCATGTCGGATGAAGAAGCGATCGCCACAGCTCGCACGATCTGGTCGGCGATTAACCTGCCAAACCTTCGCGATAACATCGCGCCGACTCGATCCCGAGCCACGGTTGTTCTCACGAAGGGAATGGAGCATACGATCGAAACCGTGGAAGTGAGAAAGCTTTAAACGCTTACAGTGCCAGCTTCGCTGCAACCACGTCAGCTAGACGTTCCGCCACGTTGTCTGCCTGCTCTTGAGTCGCGGCTTCCACCATGACGCGGACAAGTGGCTCGGTACCAGAGGGACGCAACAGCACGCGGCCGGTCTCACCGAGCACGTCCTCAGCCTTGGCAACGTCGTCGGCGAGGATGTCGGTGCGCGTCTTATCCACGTTCGAAACGTTGATGAGAGTCTGCGGTAGGCGCTTGACGAAGCCGACGAGATCGGCGAGCTTTCCACCCTTACGAGCGAGCTCAGAGGCGATGAGAATGGCGGTAAGTGTGCCATCTCCCGTGGTCGCGTGATGCAAGTTGATCACGTGGCCGGACTGCTCTCCTCCGAGCACGTAGCCCTTGGCAACCATCTCTTCGAGCACGTAGCGGTCGCCAACCCCTGTCACAGCTAGGTCAATTCCGGCTTCCTTCATGGCAAGTGTGAGTCCAAGGTTGGACATCACCGTGACAACCAGCGTGTTCTTATCCAGCTTGCCCTGATCGCGCAGCGAGACCGCGAGCATGCCCATGATCTGATCGCCGTCCACAAGCTTTCCGGTGTGGTCCACAGCAAGGCAGCGATCGGCGTCGCCGTCGAAAGCAAAGCCGCAGTCCGCCTCGCAAGCAACGACCATCGCCTGGAGGCGCTCTGGATGGGTGGAGCCGCAATCGGCGTTGATGTTGCGTCCGTCAGGAGAGGCGTTGATCGTAATGACGTCGGCACCGAGGTCCTGGAACACAGCGGGAGCCACCCTGTAGGCAGCGCCGTTAGCGCAGTCGAGCACGATGCGCAGACCGGACAGGTCGGCACCAATCGAACGCAGGTGGCTCATGTAGACGTGGTCGGACACGAGGGCCTTCTCGCGGATCGAACCCACCGATGCTCCCGTGGGGCGTTCCCAATCTTGTCCGAGAAGCTCTTCAATCTCGTCCTCAATTGCGTCGTCGAGCTTAAAGCCGTCCCCGTTAATGAACTTAATGCCGTTATCTTGCATGGGGTTGTGCGATGCGGAGATCACAACGCCGAGATCGTAATCCCCAGACGACGTCAGGTAGGCGACGCCCGGCGTAGGAATTTCGCGCACGTGTTCAACATCGACTCCGGCGCTCGCAAGTCCCGCTGCGATCGAATGCGAAAGCATGCCAGACGATAGGCGAGTGTCGCGACCCACAATAGCTCGCGGCCGGTGGGAAATGCCTTCCTTCACCAGAACTCGCGCAGCGGTCTCACCCAGCTGCAGTGCGAACGGTGCTGTGATGTCACGATTCGCAAGTCCGCGAACGCCGTCAGTGCCAAATAGTCGACCCATCAAATTCTCCCAATGTCTCATCTCCGGCCAGATGCACAAGAGCCGCGCAGGGGCCACTACCCTATCGCACCCATCGCTTTCTATACGCGCATCATGCCGCTATACGGTCGTAATTATTGCACGTACAGGCACCGAAACACGCAAGCCCCTTAGCCACAGCCCGAAAATGCGGGCGAGATTCGCCATAGGTGAAGATCGCAAGTGACTCAGGAGGTAGATACGGCGATGAGCCATCGGGTACAGATAAACGAAGGCCCCCACCTAAGTGGGAGCCTTCGAAAGTTGTTGACGCGAACGTCAAGGCATAATCAGCGCTTCGAGAACTGCGAAGCCTTACGTGCCTTCTTGAGGCCCGCCTTCTTACGCTCGACTGCACGAGCGTCACGAGTGAGGAATCCAGCCTTCTTCAGGGCCGGGCGGTTCGCATCGCGATCGATCTCGTTGAGCGCGCGGGAAATACCCATGCGCAGTGCGCCGGCCTGGCCCGAGGTGCCGCCGCCATCAATGTGGGCGACAACGTCGAAGCGACCTTCGATGTCGAGCAGGACGAACGGGGAGTGGACGAGCTGCTGGTGCAGCTTGTTCGGGAAGTAATCCTCAAGAGTGCGACCATTGACGGTCCACTGCCCGGTTCCGGGAACGAGGCGGACTCGAGCAACGGCCTCCTTGCGGCGACCCAGGCCCGCGCCCGGTGCGGTCAGGGATGCACCCTGGCCAGTCTGCGGAGCTTCGCTCTCGCTGGTGTACGAGCTGGGAGTTGTCTCCTCGAGCTCTTCAGTTTCGACGGTGGTCTCAGCCACGGTTCTCCTTAAATCTTTTCCGGACAGGGGTTACTGTGCAACCTGCGTGAGCTCATAGGTCTCAGGCTGCTGTGCAGCGTGCGGGTGCTCAGCACCGCGGTAGACCTTGAGCTTGGAAAGCTGCTGACGTCCAAGGGTGTTCTTCGGCAACATGCCGGCGATTGCCTTCTGGACTGCCTTCTCAGGGTTGAGTTCCAGGAGTTCGGCATAGGACGTAGCCTTCAAACCACCCGGGTAACCGGAGTGGCGGAATGCCATCTTCTGTTCGCGCTTTGCACCAGTGAGGGCAATCTTCTCGGCATTGATAATAATGACGAAATCGCCGGTGTCTGCGTGCGGTGCGAAGTTTGGCTTATGCTTCCCACGGAGCAGGGTGGCAACCTGAGCTGCCAGACGGCCAAGGACGACGTCGGTGGCATCAATGATGTACCACTTCTTTTCGACATCTCCGGGCTTCGGTGAATACGTGCGCACTTGCGTAGCCTTCGTTTCTTCAATTGCGGAAAGTGAGGTGCTGGATAATGGCTTTAATCCCAGCGAAAACGGACTTTCCAATGGTCAAGTTAACGTGTGCTGTGATGTGTTACGCGACGAGTGGGATTGCGTCTGCGTACAACTTGCACAGCGTTAACCCACTTTAATTGGCCAATAGCTACCAGTCAAAGGAACGGCAGTAGCTGTGAGCCGATTCATTGGCCCAAATCTCAGCAATCCTCGCTTTGGCAGTCATTGCCGCGATAACGACGTGCCGCCCGCGCCTGTTCACCATACTCCCGTGGGCTCGGATATCCCACCTCTTCGAGGGTAAGGGGATGCGGTGGCGCAACGATCACTTGCCCATCGCGCGATTTTTCCGCAAGTCTTTGAGCTGGCCAATCCTCGCCGCGCGCTCCCCTGCCGACCTCAATAAGTGTTCCCATGAGCGTACGAACTTGAGAATGGCAAAACGCATCCGCGCGCGCGTAACCGACCACTGCGTCGTCGTCACGCTCAAACCGCAGGTCAAGGAGGGTGCGTACCGTGCTCGCGCCCTCGCGCGGTTTACAGAAGGAGAGGAAGTCGTGCTCTCCAATAAGCGGATCTGCGGCGCGATTCATGGCCTCAACATCAAGGGGCTGGCCCAGCCATAAGACGTCCCGATGTCGCGGGTCCCACCGCGTCTGCCCATCTGCAATCCGATAGGAATAGGAGCGCCACGTCGCGCTGAACCGAGCATCGAAGTCGGCCGGGACTTCGTTGGCTTCGTGGATGACGACGTCGGAGTAGCCTTTTGGCAACTGATCTCCGAGAGCTTCGCGGGCGGCTCGTCCAAGTAGTGCGTTCAAGCGGATGATCAGTGCATCGCCGGGAGAGCGGGTCGACCTGCCCGGTAGCGAATCCCAGATCTCGCGAGGGATGTCAACGTGTGCGACCTGATGTCTGGCGTGAACACCCGCATCGGTGCGTCCAGCGACTGTCAGCGCAACATCCTGACGAAGAACTGTACCCAGCGCCTTCTGGATGTCGCCCTGAACGGTTCGTAGCCCTGGCTGGGCAGCCCAACCGTGGAATTGCCCACCGTCGTAGCCAAGATCAAGACGAATTCGGGCGTTGTGCGCTACCGTCAAATCCATGACTGCAGCATCGCACACCACGGGCACCGAACCCAAGTCATCTGAGGATGGCACTGCCCGTGCACAATCCACCGGGATGATCACCCTGTCAGTCGACTGTGGAGGCGGCGGAATTAAGACCACCCTGCTCGATGCTGGCGGCTTTGGACTTGGGAATGCGATTCGCACAACCGTTCCTTACCCCTTCGCACCGAAAGACATGCTCGACGTGGTCGAGGCGCAGGCGAAGGAACTCGGCAAGTTCGATCGGATCACTCTCGGAATGCCCGGCATGATTCGCCACGGCGTGGTCGTTTATACCCCGCATTACATCCGGCGCGCGGGTCCGCACACCAAGATCCTCCCCCAGCTAGAAGATGCGTGGGAGAATCTTGATCTCCAAACCGCCCTCGAGGTGCGATTTGGCGTGCCCGCCCTAGTGTTGAACGACGCCGAGGTGGCAGCGGCAGGCGTGGTATCTGGCCAAGGACTCGAACTCGTCCTCACCCTTGGCACTGGTCTGGGATCTGCGTTTCTCGACGACGGCAGGCTTGCGCCGCATTTGGAGATCTCCCATGCACCAATGAAGTGGGGCCTCGTTTACGACGACGTGGTTGGCGAGAACGAGCGACTGCGCCTCGGCGACGCCGCTTGGTCGCGTCGCGTACTTCGAGCCGTCGAATCGCTGTGGCCGGTATTCCGATGGGATCAGCTCTACATTGGCGGTGGAAATAGCTCACGGATCACGGAGTCCGTGCGAGCAAAGATGCCCGGCGTCCATTTCATCCCCAACATGGCGGGAATGAATGGTGGCGTTCGCGCATGGTCGATGGCCGATCCTCGCCCAACCACAGTCCTAAACTCGCAGTAGAGCACACGGATAGCGGTGCGATCAAGCCCTGCCCACGCATAGCGGCGTAGCCAAGCCCTGCCCACTCACTCGCACACGGGACGGTGATTGCGGGCGCCGGTCTCGCCTTTGGGCCGCAGCGTCTGCGTACTCGCTACTCAAAGTATGATTGCCGCGTGAGCTTAGCTATCACTGAAGACAAACCTGCAGAACTCAAACCAGCAACCCCTACGAGTCCGGTCGGGATAACTCCTGCGCATCGGCCTTCGGCAGGCAAAGAACTCGTTGCTATCCCCGCTGCAGCGATTCAACCTTCGCCTTCTTCTCTTAGCATCGCGCTTTTGGCAGCTCGAATCTCTTTACCAGTCCAACGCAAAGTATTTGCCGCACTGGCAACCGCGCCTAATGTGCTATCTCAACACATCCCAACTCTCCCGTGTTGCGCTCGCCAGCGCTCAAGCAGAAGGATTCCTCCCAGAAACGCCACGTATTTTCCGCCATGAAAGCCGCGCACCCGAGCTGTGGGAAGAGAATCGCGCGCACCAGCTCGCGTCGGCAATTTCGGAGCTAGAAGGCGAGCTGCTCACTCCTCGGTTGCCTGCGCCGACCTACCCCGAGCAGGAACGTATTCGCCGCGACAAGCTCTCCAAGCTGCGCGAGGCAGGTATGGAACCATACCCACCTGCCGTTCCCCGCACAGTTTCCATCCGAGACCTCCGCACCCAAACCGAGATCCATGGCGAGCATTCCGTCGTCGGGCGCGTACTACGGATACGAAACCATGGCGGCGTCGTCTTCGCCGACCTTCGCGAAGAGCTTGCTGAAATCCAAATCATCTTCTCCGCAGACCGACCAGAGTCAAACCTGAGCCTGTGGAAGTCGTTGGTTGATCGCGGCGATCAGGTCAGTGTGACGGGTCAGCTAACTCGAAGTCGAAGTGGAGAACTCAGCCTCCACGCGTCGGCTTGGCACATGGCCGCCAATTGCCTGATACCGCCGCCGGATAAGTTCCGCGGTCTGGTCGATTCCGAGGCCAAGGTGAGGAACCGGCACATCGATCTCGCCCTCAATTCGGCGGCCACCCGAATCCGTGCGCGAAGCGCGGTCGCCCACGCGGTGCACGAGGTTTTGGCCGACCGCCGCTGGCGGAGACCCCGAGGCGATGGAAATCGATCACGAGTTCCTTCGCGCGCTCGAGTTTGGCCTCGTTCCCACCGGAGGCGGCATAGAGTAGGCCGCCGAGCAAGATGAGCACGCCGCCCACCTTTCGGAGCTGACGGTTCGCAATCATATCGCCTCGTTCGACCAGAATTATGTGTGCCCTAGACAGTCTTGTGGCTTCGTGGGGCACCAAGCCAATATACTCTCTGCACTGCGCTACTTTAGCGAAAAGAGGATGCCGGACGGCTTCCCGTCCGGCATCCTCTTCAGCTAGGGCCAAGAAAGCCCCCGCGATGATTAGCTACGCTTCTCTTCAGCGGAGAAGTCGGTGTCTGCAGCAGCCTCGTCAGCCGCGAGGTTAGCTTCCTGAGCGGAAGCCTCGTCAGCTGGAATCTCCTGCGGAGCCTCAACCTGCTCGTCGGTCTCGGGAAGCTCTGGCTCCTCGGTCTCGATCGGCTGGGGCTTCTCGCCCTCATCAGCCGCAGCCTTAACAGCTGCCCTCTCTGCTTCCTTCACCACGGCCTGCTTCGGGGAAACGGCCTCGAGGACGAGCGAGAGCTCAGCCATCGGAGCGTTGTCACCCTTGCGGTTCGGGAGCTTGATGACGCGGGTGTAACCACCGTTGCGCTCAGCAAACTTCGGGCCGAGCTCTTCGAAGAGGATGTAGGCGGTCTCGCGGTCACCGAGGACCTTGAGCGCGAGGCGGCGGTTGTGGGTGTCGCCCTTCTTCGCCTTCGTAATGAGCTTTTCCATGTGCGGACGCACGCGCTTTGCGCGGGCTTCCGTGGTTACGACAGATTCGTTGTGGATGAGCGCCTTGCAGATATTTGCAATGATCTTGCGCTCGTTTGCCGGGCTGCCTCCCAGACGTGGACCCTTGGCGGGCTTAGGCATGATTTCTCCTAAAAATTTCTATATCGGCAGACCCTCAGGCCTGCGAATCATCACTGAAGTGCATGGCGTAGTTGTCGTCGCCAAAACCAGACATGTAGCCAGCCGGGGAATCCTTGAGACGCAGGTCGAGCTTGGCAAGCTCATCCTTGACGTCCTCAATCGACTTCGCACCAAAGTTACGAATGTCGAGCAGATCGGCTTCCGAGCGCAAAACGAGCTCACCGATCGTGTGGATACCTTCACGCTGCAGACAGTTCTGCGAGCGGGCGGGCAGGTTGAGGATGGTGATCGGGCGCTGCAGATCCGAAGACTGCTGCTCCTGGACGGGAGCCTCCTTCAGCTCAAGTCCCTCAACCTCCTGGTTCAGTTCAGTGCAAAGACCGAAGAGTTCCACGAGAGTCTTGCCTGCGGAGGCAAAAGCATCGCGAGGAGCCATGGACGGCTTGGTTTCTACATCAACAATAAGCTTGTCGAAGTCGGTACGCTGACCCACACGAGTTGCCTCGACCTTGTAGGACACCTTGACGACCGGCGAGTAGATCGAATCGACCGGGATACGACCAATCTCGTAATCCGGCGAGTTGTTCTGAGCAGCGGAAACGTAGCCACGGCCACGCTCAACAGTCAGATCGATTTCTACCTTGCCCTTATCATTCAGGGTGGCAATAACGAGGTCCGGGTTGTGGATCTCAACGCCAGCCGGCGGGGTGATATCCGAGGCGAGAACCTGGCCTGGACCCTGCTTGCGCAGGTACATCAGTACAGGAGCGTCGTGCTCGGAGGTGACGACGAGGTCCTTGAGGTTAAGGATAATCTCAGCGACATCTTCCTTGCAGCCTTCGATGGTCGAGAACTCGTGCAGAACACCGTCGATGTGAATCGAGGTGACGGCCGAGCCGGGGATCGAGGACAGCAGGGTGCGGCGTAGCGAGTTGCCGAGCGTGTAGCCGAAGCCAGGCTCGAGCGGGTTAAGAGTAAAACGCGAACGTGTATCCGAAAGCTTATCTTCAGTCAGCGTAGGACGCTGTTCAATGATCACTATCTGTTCCTTTCAGCGGACGCCCACTATATGACGTCCTAATGAGGCCTTACCGGCATTTACCGGCAAGATGCGGCGAAGCCGCTTAGGAAAGGGGCGAACCCCAAAGGATCAAACGCGACGGCGCTTGGGCGGACGGCAACCATTGTGAGCCTGGGGAGTCACGTCGGAAATCGAGGTGACCTCAAGGCCGGAAGCAGTCAAGGAACGGATAGCGGTTTCGCGGCCGGAACCCGGGCCCTTAACGAAAACGTCTACCTTCTTCATGCCCGCATCCATGGCGCGGCGTGCAGCGTTCTCGGCAGCAAGCTGAGCGGCATACGGGGTGGACTTACGCGAACCCTTGAAGCCAACCATGCCTGAGGAGGCTGTGGCGATGACTTCACCGTTGGTATCGGTAATGGAAACGATGGTGTTGTTGAACGTGGACTTGATGTGTGCCTGTCCATTCAATACGTTCTTGCGCACATTGCGACGCGGACGGCGCTGTGTCTTCGGTGGCATTTATTAAATCTCCTGAAAATCGTCGATTCACGCCCGATGGGCGGAACTACTTGTTAGGCCTTCTTCTTACCCGCAACCGTACGCTTCGGGCCCTTGCGGGTACGTGCGTTGGTCTTGGTGCGCTGGCCGTGTACCGGCAGGCCACGGCGGTGGCGCAGACCCTGGTAGCAGCCAATTTCAATCTTGCGGCGAATGTCGGCCTGAACCTCGCGGCGCAGGTCGCCTTCGACCTTGTAGTTCTCGTCGATGTGATTCTTCAGCTTGACGAGGTCGTCCTCGGTAAGATCCTTCACGCGGGTATCCGGGCTAACGCCGGTGGCTTCCAGAGACTTCTGGGCGCGTGTGCGACCGATGCCAAAAATGTAAGTGAGCGCTACCTCAACTCGCTTCTCGCGAGGGAGGTCAACGCCAGAAAGACGTGCCATTCCTATTGGCTCCTATTACTCATGTGCCGAAAGTGTGAAGCACTGCGGGATTCCGGCTTTCGGTCCGAAAGATGCGCGGGCGCGCTTGCAGTGCCATTGCTAGGTGTCAGGAATTAACCCTGACGCTGCTTGTGTCGCGGATTGTCACAAATGACCATGACGCGACCATGCCGGCGGATGACCTTGCAGTTATCGCAGATCTTCTTAACGCTAGGCTTGACCTTCATAGTGTCGTGCTTTCTTGGTCGTTGCGTGCAGGCACGCTTCGACGGGTAGGCGGGTTACTTGTAGCGGTAAACGATCCGGCCGCGCGAAAGATCGTAGGGCGTAAGCTCTACGACAACGCGGTCTTCCGGAAGGATCTTGATGTAGTGCTGGCGCATCTTTCCTGAAATGTGTGCGAGCACGACGTGCCCGTTTTCCAGTTCGACACGGAACATTGCGTTCGGCAGCGCTTCAACAACGCTACCCTCTACCTCGATGACGCCTTCTTTTTTCGCCATGACCCCCGCTAACTTCGGTTTCCATTACGTCCGATCACGGTCGTGACCGGGCGGTCCCCACGCAAAGCGCAAGGTACCAACGAACAATCTTACGGGATTGAGCCAGTGCCGCGAAAGGTGCAGCCGGGTGCATTGAGTCACCTCGGCGAGCCTCATCGCACTGCCAGGCCATGCATTCAACCCAGCGATTATACACCTGAACCATCGCGAACCTTCTTGACACAACCCACTACTATGCATAACCTAGTAGCAGGCGTGACAAGGATTGGATATGGCAAGCTCTACAGCACAGTTAAGAAAAGGCACGGTCGAACTCGCGGTTTTGGCGCTGCTCGCTCGCAAGGATCACTATGGCGGCGAACTAGTTGAATCGCTTAGTTCCCACAGCGGACTGGATGCCTCAGCAGGCACCATCTACCCGCTGCTAAAGAGACTCTCCGGCTCCGGCGTCGTCAGTACGTCGTGGGTGGAATCTCCCTCTGGTCCGCCACGCAAGTACTACTCACTCACCACATCTGGACGCAACGAGTTCGGTCAATTACGCGACGCATGGCGCGAACTCACCGCCTCACTCAACACACTCTTAGGAGCTGACGATGACTGACATGACCGCCACCGAGTGGCTTGCAAGCCTCAAGGCCGAACTTCCCGCGGGCACCGAATCAGATTCGCTCATCGCCGAACTGCGTTATCTTCTCGAGGACGGAGTGCCACTCGCTAGCTTCGGCGATCCGAAGGAGTTCGCTCGCTCAGTAATCGCTGACAACGCCGACGACGACGGCGACGACGCGCGCGACTGGTACGCACCGAACGTTGAAGGTCTGAAGGACTCCCCCGAGGGCCGTTCCCACTGGTGGGATCCAACAGATGCGCGCATCCTCATTCCTCGCTCTATCGGGATTGGGTGGGACATTAACCTCGGCGCAGTTGCCGTCAGGCTTGGCTGGCTTCGCCCCGATGATTTTGACGACGACGTCGTGGCGGCAATTTCTCCACAGGTCACGCGCGTGGTCGAGACGCTTCCGCACGCTCTCGCAGGTTCTGGAGTGGTGCTAGCCGCTCTCGTTGCGCGGGCCGATCGGGTCCCGACAAGGATCAGTGCCTCGGGCCATATCCAGAAACTCGGAAACGCGAAGGTGACGGCGGCGCTCTATGCCACGGGAGCAATCGCGAGCGCAGCCTTCGCAGCCACGCGAAAGTCTGCAGCTGACCGGCTTATCACTGCATCTGTGGCTACGGGAATCAACGCAGCAGTAACGAGCTCGCTTGCCGAAATCCTTGTGGCTGCCGAAAGGGGGCGCGGTTCGGCATGGTTCAACGTTCCCAAATCACTAGTCGTCACTGCACCGCTCGGCATGATGGTGTGGGCCGTGAAGTCCGGTTTGGAGAATGTGGCCGCTCCGGATCGCACACACTCGGTCGGCGCTAGCCAGCCGTCAGGAGGCAAGTCATGAGCCTTACAGATCTCAGTACCGCCCAGGCCGTCGGTCTCGGGGCACTCATTACCGTTCAAATCGTCCTGATGATCATTGCGCTTAGAGTATGGATGCGAAAGACCCAGCATCCGAGCGCGTTAGCCGGCGCAGCCAAATGGGGCTCGCTCATTGTCATTATTCTTGGCCAGATCATCGGCCCAATCGTGTTTCTCGCCGTCATTGCGCCTCAGTACGCTGATCCGACAAGCAGGAACGAAAACGAACGACACCTGCCAAAGCAGCCAAAGCGCGACGACGTGAGTGTGCACGACATATGGGAAACCCGCTGAGCAACGCGCTCGAAGTTCGCACGCTTTCCAAGGCATTTGGCGAGGTGCAGGCGCTGACCGATGTCAGCTTTGAGGTTCCCCGCGGCTCGATCTTCGGCCTTCTCGGGCCTAACGGTGCCGGTAAGACCACTCTGATTAGTATCATTTTGGGTTTGGCGCATGCAGATTCGGGAACGGTACGGATACTCGATAGCCCGTCAGACAGCATCAAGATTCGGTCAAGAGTTGGCTACGTACCCGATGTCCCCGACTTTGAGGGATGGATGACCAGTAAAGAGTATCTCGCAAGCGCTGCCAAGCTCATGGCTGTAAACGGCAAGATTGCCGAGCGTCGCATCCCCATGCTTCTCGAGTTGGTTGATCTAGCGGGCGTCACCACACGAATAGGTGGATGGTCGCGGGGTATGCGCCAGCGATTGAGCATTGCCCAGGCGCTCATCGCCGCACCTGACCTACTTATCTTGGACGAACCAACCACCGCCCTTGACCCACGCGGCCGGCGCGACCTCCTCGACCTCATTAAGGATGTCAGCCAGCATGCCACCATTCTCTTCTCCACCCATTTACTCGACGACGTCGATCGCGTGTGCGACCACGTACTCATTCTGCAAAACACCGTGGTAGCACAATCGAAGATGGATGATCTTCGCGCAAGTATTGGCACATCACTCGAGCTGACGCTGGACTCCTCTAGCAAGAACACCGCCGAACGGTTACGTCGTGAGCCGTGGGCAACCGGCGTCGTCCAATCGGGTAACCACATACGAATCACCACTGACAATGAAAGCGAAGCGGCGAAGCGAATTCCGCAGATCATTAGCGATGCTGGCACAGGGCTCATCGCACTTAACCGTGATCAGCCCACGATGGAAGAAATTTTCCTTGGTTTGGTAGGCGATGGACGTGGCTAGTTTTTCAACCGTGCTCGCGCTTCATCTTCGGGGAGCTGTTGCAACGCGCAGGCTCGTTCTTTTCGTGCTCGTCTTTGTATTCCTTGCAGTGCTTTCGGCTGCGACTGGACGTTGGGGCAATGAGCTCATTAGCGCCGCCCTTGGTGCCGACGCTTTGGCGATACTACCAGAGCCCAGCTACGCATCAGTGTGGCAGCAGTGGGTGAAGAACCTCAGCCAGATCGGCACGTTGATGGTAACTATTGCGGTCGCCTATGACGTTCATGCAGCCCTCTACACTCCCGCCGGGCGTCACGTCCTCACGCGTCCTGTTAGTCGGACTGCGATTGTAACCGCGCCGCTCGCGTCGGCCGCAATCATCGGCGCTGTTGCTGCCGCAGTTGGCGGTGGAGTCACCGTCATTTCCGCCTACCTTTTATTCCCCGACGTTCACGTCGCCTCCGTTCTCGCCGCCACCGGCCTGTGGTTCGTGGCTACCGTCATGTTCGGTGCTCTCGGCGTCCTTGTGGCCGTGACGATTCGTTCACTTATCGGCGCTATAGCGACCACCTTGGGGCTCTACTTGATAGGCGCAGCCCTTGGTGCAGTACCGTGGCTGGCTAGACATTCGCCATTCGGCCTGATGGGCGCAGCCGGCGAAATCGTTGCCGACGACGGCCGACCGCTTGACGTAGCTGGGATGACGGATGGCTCCGTGGCGATCCGCGAAACATGGGGCGCTAGCGAGTTCTGGTGGCAGTTTGGCGGCGCACTCCTTGTCATTGCAGCAGCACTCGTCGTGGCATCGATTGCCGTATGCCGCAAGGATCTGTAAGCGACCAACGTCGCTCTTTAGCGCTGAGCAAAACCAACCCTGACAATTCCACCCTTTCGTACACTGTAATCAGAGTCACAAGACAGCACGACGAAAGGAATACTCATGCGGGCAGTAATTTACAACGGAATTGGCGACATAGCCGTCGAGGATCGTCCCATGCCAGAACTTGGCCCGAAAGACGTTCTCGTCAAGAACAACCAGGGCGGCATCTGCGGTACGGATATCGGCGCGTACCTCAGAGGTGGCGACGACGTCGGTATCTTCCCGGGCAACCAGATCGGTCACGAGTTCGTTTCTGAAATTGTCGAGGTGGGCCCGGAGGTCGACGACGAGCGGATTACGCCCGGCACCCGAATCTGGGTCAACCCCACCACCTCTAAGCGTCAAGGCGAGGGCCGCTCGCCCGTAGAAATCGCAGACTCCGCAGGCGGGCTATCCGAATATATTTCCTTGCACGATGCAGCCATTGACTACAACATTCATCCGCTGCCGGACAACGTCTCGTTCGACAAGGCCGTACTCATCGAGCCCTTCAGCGTTGCTAACCACGGAGTTAATACCGCCGAACCGAAGGAAGGCGAGCGCGCTGTCGTC
Organism: uncultured Arcanobacterium sp.; assembly: GCA_964403015.1. Taxonomy (GTDB): domain Bacteria; phylum Actinomycetota; class Actinomycetes; order Actinomycetales; family Actinomycetaceae; genus CAYOEJ01. The sequence goes on along the minus strand of CAYOEJ010000006.1, from coordinate 12,863 downwards.
TACGGAGCGGGAGCAATCGGACTCGGTGTTCTGTGTAACCTCAGGGCCAATGGAATCGAAGATATCGTCGTCGTCGACGTCGCTGAAAACCGTCTCAAGGTAGTCGAAGAGCTCGGCGGAATTCCCTTCAATGCGCATAACGGCGATCCAATCAAATTCCTGACGGAGCGCTTTGGCGGTGTCGAGGATATGTACGGGACGAAGAAGCCCGACGTCGATATCTACTTCGACTCCGCCGGCACACCGAACGCTATCGGGGACTATGTGCGTGGAAGTAAGCCAGGAGCTCGCTGCATCGTGCTGGCGCTTTCCGGCAACACGGTCGAAATTCCGCAAGCGGCGTTCGTGCTCTCCGAGCTCACCATTCAAGGCTCCACGGCGTACAACGCGACCGACATCAACCAGGTCATTCAGTACATGTCCGAGGAAAGGTACGACCCCTCCCCCGTGATCACGCACCGGTTCAGCCAAGAGGATGCGAAGAAGGCGTTTGAGACTGCAGTAGAGCATAAGGACGAGGCCATTAAGGTCGTCATCAACGTGACACGGTCGAATGAAGACGTCGAGTAGTCAGCGAGTCTAATCGAGGGGAGTCGGAGCAATGCCAAACGGCGCAAGGCCCTCGGCTCCCCCATCGGGTGCGGACAGTACCCAGATGCCATTGGCGTGCAGAGCAACCTGATGCTCCCACTGACATGAGTCCGAGCCGTCGTTCGTGACAACAGTCCAGTCATCGGCGAGAACATGGTTAGCTTCATCGCCGGCAACGAGCATCGGTTCGATACACAAAACCATGCCGGGCTTAAGTTTTGGCGTGCGGCCATTGACCGAGTAGTTCAGAACGTCTGGCGGTTGGTGCATCGCTGAACCGATGCCGTGACCCGTGTAGTCGAGCACGATATCCGGCCGTTCATCGGCAGGAATTGAACTGACGTAATCGTCAATGGCGTCCCCAATATCGCCCACACGCTTACCGGTGGCCATCGCGGCGATACCGGCCCACATCGCTTCGCGAGTGATATCGGAAAGGCGCTGGCGGCGTCGTGAGACTTCCGAATCGCCACCGGGAACGACTATCGTGATCGCTGCGTCTCCGTGCCAGCCATCCACAACCGCACCACAGTCGAGCGAAATGATATCTCCCGGCTGAAGGACCCGCGAACCGGGGATGCCGTGGACGATCTCGTCATTCACGGACGTACAAATTTGACCCTTGAATCCGTAATAGCCAAAGAAATTGGATTTTGCTCCGGCGGCTGTCAGCGTCTCGAGGGCAACCTGATCTAAGTCCGCGGTGGTGACACCCGGCTTTGTCGCATCACGTAGCGCTGCGTGAACCTGGGCGACGACGAGCGAAGCCCTGCGGATCTTCCGAATCTCGTCGTCAGTCTTATATTCGATTCCGTCGCGCCCGAACATTAGCGACCTAGGAAGCCGCGAACGTCGGACACCAAACGTTCCAAAACCTCATCGATGGTACCGACGCCATCAACTCTGACGAGGATGCCGCGCTCCTCGTAAAGATCGATCAGTGGCTGGGTAGTGCTGTGGTAGACCTCGATGCGATGCTGGATGACGTCGCGCGTATCGTCAGCGCGATGTTCAACCTCGGCGCGATGAAGTAGGCGATCCATAATTTCTTCGTCTGGAATCGTCAACTCAATAACCGCGTCAAGCCTGTGGCCGTACTCGGCAAGCATCTCATCAAGCTTGCTCACTTGATCCGGGTTACGCGGGTATCCGTCAAGAAGGAAGCCCTGCTGCGCATCTGGCTGTGACAAGCGGTGGCTGACGATCACATTCGTGACATCATCGGGGACGAGGTTTCCGTCGTCGATAAAGCTGGCGGCAATTTGCCCTACTTCGCTACCCGTAGCAATTTCTGCTCGAAAGATAGCGCCGGACGAGATGGCGGGGATGCCAAGACGTTCGCTAAGAATTGTCGCTTGAGTGCCCTTGCCGGACCCTGGCGGACCGACGAGGACTAGACGAAAAGTCATCGCAAGAACCCTTCATAGTGACGCTGCTGAAGCTGGGCGTCGATATCCTTAACTGTCTGGAGACCAACACCGACGAGGATGATGATCGAGGTGCCACCGAACGCCATAGAGACGATGCCCATCTGGTTGAAAACGATCTGCGGAATGAGCGCAATCGTAGCGAGATAAAGGGCACCAACCCAGTTGATGCGGTTGATGACGTAGCGCAGGTAATCAGCGGTTGGCTGCCCAGCTCGAATGCCTGGGATAAATCCGCCGTAACGCTTCATGTTGTCCGCAACGTCCTCCGGGTTGAACGTGATCGACGTGTAGAAGAACGCGAAGAACACGATGAGGAGGAAGAAGGTCAGCAGGTACCACGGTGACGACGGCCGGAAGTGGACCTGCAGCCACTGAACCCATCCAGCGTTCTGGTCACCGAACTGGGTGATCATCTGCGGCAAGGAAAGAATGGAGGACGCGAAGATTACCGGGATAACGTTCGCCATGTTGATCTTCAGCGGAATGTAGGTGGAGGTGCCACCGTAAGTGCGTCGGCCAACCACACGCTTTGCGTACTGGACCGGAATTCGGCGCTGTGACTGCTCCACGAAGACAACCACGAGCGTGATTGCAAGGAACATTGCGAGAACGATAAGAACACGGGACAGGCCGCCGTCGGAGCGACCAACGGTTGCGATCATCGTGGGGAACGATGCAGCAATGCCAGTAAAGATGAGCAGCGACATGCCGTTACCAACGCCGCGCTCGGTGATGAGCTCGGCAAGCCACATGATGAGGCCGGTACCGGCGGTCATTGCAAGAATAGCCAGAATCGAGCGGCCGGGGCTAGCATCCGGAATCGGATCCACCGGGCAGCCGGGGAAGAGCGCGCCGTTGGCGACGGACACCATCACCGCGGACTGCATCAGCGCAAGGAAGATGGTGAAGTAACGCGTGTACTCGGTGAGCTTCGCGGTGCCAGACTGGCCTTCCTTATGCAGTTCTTCGAAACGCGGGATAACCACGCGCATCAGCTGCACAATAATTGACGCCGTAATGTAAGGCATGATTCCGAGTGCGAAGACCGACAGCTGCAGCATCGCACCACCGGAGAACATGTTCATCATTGTCAAGATGTCAGCAGTACCCTGCTGATCAAGACACTGCTTGACGTTCTCGTAGGAAACGAACGGAGCGGGGATGAAGGTGCCAAGCCTGTAAATCACCATGATCATCATGGTGAACAGCAGCTTGCGCCGCAGATCTGGTGTGCGGAACGCCGAGATCAGTGCTTTCAGCAAGAGAGTTCCTCCGGTGTTGGGCCACATGGTGGCAGCTTCAGCATAGTGCCGATTAGTGCGCGTGCTATTCCATCGCCACTATACCCGCAACTGTCCGATTCAAATGAATCGATCATGCCATCAATAGATCAGCCAATCCCGGCTGACGCTAGAAAGTTTCAAAGTTTAGGTAGATGGTCACCCATCTCCCAAAGTGAAATGCGGACCGGCTTTCACCAGTCAAGATGAAAGCCGATCCGCATCTGTTAAGCGTTATCGCTTCTCAAGCGAACCGCCGGCAGCCTCAATCTTCTCCTTGGCGGAGCCAGACCAGGCATCAACGGTGACGTTGAGCTTGACGTCGATCTCACCATTGCCGAGGACCTTGACGAGCTTCTTGGGGCGTACAGCGCCCTTCGAAACCAGATCCTCAACGGTGACGTCGCCGCCTTCGGGGAAAAGCTCGCCTAGAGTCGACAGGTTAACAACCTGGTACTCGACGCGGGCTGGGTTCTTGAAACCACGAAGCTTCGGAAGGCGCATATGCAACGGCATCTGGCCGCCTTCGAAGCCGGCGGGTACCTGGTAACGAGCCTTCGTGCCCTTGGTACCGCGACCAGCGGTCTTACCCTTCGATCCTTCACCACGACCAACACGGGTACGAGCCTTCTTGGCTCCCGGTGCGGGGCGCAGATCGTGAATCTTGAGAACATCAGCGGATTCGGTAGTCTTCTCTTCCGACATCAGTCAACCTCCTCCACGGTTACGAGGTGTGCCACCGTACGGATCATGCCGCGTACCGCAGGGGTATCTTCGCGGGTAACCGACTGGTGGATCTTACGCAGACCCAGCGTGCGCATAGTTTCGCGCTGGTTCTGCTTGGTGCCTACAAGGCCCTTCTTCTGCGTAATCTTCAGCATCATGCACCAACTCCGGCTGCGGCTGCTTCGTTCTCTGCACGCTGTGCTTCGAGTTCAGCATCCTCGCGCTCCTTGGCTTCGTGCTCGGCGCGTGCGCGGAGCATGGCGGCGGGAGCAACCTGATCGAGCGGAAGGCCACGGCGAGCAGCAACAGCCTCAGGCTGCTCAAGCTGCTTGAGTGCGGCAACCGTTCCACGAACGATGTTGATTGCGTTCGAAGAACCGAGCGACTTGCTCAGCACGTCGTGGATACCAGCGCACTCCATGACCGCACGGACCGGGCCGCCAGCAATTACGCCGGTACCCTTCGATGCGGGGCGCAGGAGGACGACGCCGGCAGCGTCTTCGCCCTGAACCAGATGCGGAATGGTGGAACCAATACGCGGAACCTTGAAGAAGTTCTTCTTTGCCTCTTCGGTTCCCTTGGCGATTGCCGCAGGAACTTCCTTGGCCTTGCCGTAGCCAACGCCAACGGTACCGTTGCCGTCACCCACCACCACGAGGGCGGTGAAAGACATGCGACGGCCGCCCTTGACGGTCTTGGCCACGCGGTTGATCGTCACAACACGCTCAATGTAAGCGTTCTTTTCTTCGGCGCGACGATCGGTGCGACGGTCGTTGTTACGACGACCCTCGCCGCGACGGTCATTGCGCTCGTTGCGCTGGCCGTCGTTCTCCGAGCCCTGGGCTCGTCCTCGCTGCTGTGCAGCCATCAGAATATCCTCTCGTTTTGCCTGATCACAGGGTCAGTCCGGCTTCGCGGGCGCCATCGGCAACCGCGGCCACACGACCGTGGTACTTGTTACCGCCGCGGTCGAAGACCACTGCGGTGATACCGGCGTCAACGGCGCGCTTGCCAACCAGTTCGCCAATCGTGCGTGCCTTGTCTACCTTGTTGGCAGACTCGGAACGCAGATCCGGCTCCATGGTGGACGCGTAGACCAGAGTCTTGCCAACGGTGTCGTCGATAACCTGTGCAACCATGTGACGGTTGGAACGGGTGACGACGAGACGTGGACGCTCGGCCGTACCGGTGATGCGCTTGCGAAGTCGAAGGTGACGACGAGTACGTGCAACGTACTTGCCCTTGCCCTTTGGAGTAACAGCCATCACTTACCAGCCTTTCCGGCCTTGCGGCGAACCTGCTCGCCGGCGTAACGCACACCCTTGCCCTTGTAAGGCTCGGGCTTGCGAAGCTTACGAATGCGAGCGGCCATTTCACCGACCAGCTGCTTGTCGATACCGCTCACGGAGAACTTCGTGGGTCCCTCCACCTGGAAGGTGATGCCTTCCGGGGCCTCGACGTAGATCGGGTGAGAGTAACCAAGAGAGAACTCAAGGTCCGAGCCCTTGGCCACAACGCGGTAACCGGTTCCGACGATCTCAAGAGCCTTCGTGAAGCCCTCGGTAACGCCGACGATGTTGTTGTTGATCAGGGTGCGGGTCAAGCCGTGAAGCGAACGTGCTTCGCGCTCGTCGTTCGGACGAGTAACAAGAACTTCGCTACCTTCAACCTCGACCTGGATGGGAGCCGGGATAGCCTGGCTCAATTCGCCCTTAGGACCCTTAACGGTGATGGTGTTGCCTTCGAGCTTCACTTCAACACCGGACGGGATGGCAACGGGGAGCTTACCAATACGTGACATTGTATAACTCCTTCCCTTACCAGACGTAGGCGAGGACTTCCCCACCTACACCCTTGTCCTTGGCCTCGCGGTCGGTGAGGAGACCCGAAGACGTGGACAGAATTGCCACGCCGAGGCCACCAAGAACCTGAGGCAGATTCGTGGACTTCGCGTAAACGCGAAGACCCGGCTTCGAGATACGGCGAAGACCAGCAAGCGAACGCTCGCGGTTTGGGCCGAACTTGAGATTGAGGGTGAGCGTCTTGCCCACCTGAGCGTCTTCGACAACGAAGTTGTCGATGTAACCCTCACGCTGAAGGATGTCGGCAATATTTGCCTTCATCTTCGAGTACGGCATTGATACCGACTCGTGGAACGCCGAGTTGGCGTTGCGCAGACGCGTGAGCATATCTGCAATGGGGTCTGTCATAGACATCGGGCCACAGCCCTTCCTCGTCGTGGTTTCCTACTCGGACCTACGACGTAGATTTCTTACCAGCTGGACTTCTTAACACCCGGGAGTTCGCCTGCAAGGGCCATCTCACGGAGGCAAATACGGCACAGGCCGAACTTGCGGTAAACCGAGTGCGGACGGCCGCAGCGCTGGCAACGAGTGTAAGCGCGGACGGCGTACTTTGGCTTACGAGCAGCCTTGTTCTTCAGAGCGGTCTTCGCCATGGTCAGTCCTCCTTGAACGGGAATCCAAGGTGACGCAGCAAGGCGCGTCCCTCGTCGTTGTTCTTCGCGCTCGTGACAACGGTGATGTCCATACCACGTACGCGATCGATCTTGTCCTGGTCGATCTCATGGAACACGGTCTGTTCCGTGAGGCCGAACGTGTAGTTACCGTTACCGTCGAACTGCTTCGGGCTAAGGCCACGGAAGTCGCGGATACGCGGCAGTGCAGTGGACAGCAAACGATCGAGGAACTCCCACATGCGATCGCCACGAAGCGTCACGTGGCAGCCAATTGCCTGGCCTTCGCGAAGCTTGAACTGGGCGATCGACTTGCGAGCCTTGGTGACCTGCGGCTTCTGGCCGGTGATGGCCGTAATGTCCGCAATTGCTCCATCAAGAATCTTTGAATCGCGGGCGGCGTCGCCGACACCCATGTTTACAACGATCTTGGTGAGGCCAACAACCTCATTGACGTTTGCGTAGTTGAATTCCTTCTGGAGTTCGCTAACAACCGTCTCTGCGTACTTGGTCTTCAAACGGGGCTTGGTGTTCTCGCTCACAGCTCGATCTCCTCTCCACCGCGGCGACCAATGCGCTCGCGCATAATCTTCTTGCGACCATTGCGCTCGACCTCGACCTCACGGTAGCCAACGCGAATTGGCTTCTTGTCCGGGCCAACGAGTGCAACATTCGAAATGTGGATCGGCGCCTCAACGGTCTCGATACCACCGGTGGCAGCTCCACGATCGGTGCGGCCAACCTTGGTATGCCTCTTAACGCGCTGCACACCCTCGACGATCACGCGATCACGAGCAGTATCAACGGAGAGCACGCGGCCCTGCTGACCCTTGTCGCGGCCTGCGATAACCTGAACCAGGTCACCCTTCTTGATCTTCGCCATCAGATCACCTCCGGTGCGAGCGAAACGATGCGCATGAACTTCTTATCGCGAAGTTCGCGAGCAACCGGGCCGAAGATACGCGTACCGCGTGGCTCGGTCTCGTTCTTGAGAATGACGGCGGCGTTTTCGTCGAAACGAATGTACGAGCCGTCAACGCGACGAGTGCTCTTCTTTGCGCGGACAATGACCGCCTTAACGACCTCGCCCTTCTTGACATTTCCGCCAGGAATAGCATCCTTGACGGTGGCAACAATCGTGTCGCCAATTCCGGCGTAGCGCTTGCCAGAGCCACCGAGAACGCGGATGCAAAGGATTTCCTTCGCACCGGTGTTATCGGCGACTTTGAGCCGCGACTCCTGCTGGATCATTTACAATCTCCTGTCGTCGTGCCGGTTCTCGCTTTACGAGCCTTGCCGAACGGATGGTTTAATACTCGACGTGTGCCGAGCACAAATCACTTAGCCTTCTCGATGATCTCGACCACGCGGAAATGCTTGGTCGCAGACAACGGTCGGGTTTCCATGATGCGTACGAGATCGCCAACGCGGACCTCGTTGTTCTCATCGTGGGCCTTGACGCGCTTGGTGCGGGTCATAACCTTTCCGTACAGCGGGTGCGTACGGCGGTCCTCGACCTCGACCACAACGGTCTTGTCCATCTTGTCACTAACCACGTAGCCGCGGCGAACCTTGCGGATGGCGCGCTCTGTGGTATCGGTCAACTTTTCCTGCTCGCTCATATCAGACCTCACTTCTTAGCCGAGGGGGCGGTACGGATTCCGAGCTCGCGCTCGCGGGCAATCGTGTAGATGCGCGCGATGTTGCGACGCACCTCCTTGAGGCGACCGGAATCTTCTAGACGGTGGGTCACGGCGGAGAATCGAAGGTTGAACAGTTCTTCCTTCGACTCCTTGAGGCGTTCGGACAGCTCGACGTCAGTCAGCTGGTCCAGCTCTTCAGTGGTGATGCCCTTAGCCATCATTCACCATCCTCACGGGTAACAAAACGGGTCTTCATTGGGAGCTTGTGCATCGCACGGGACATGGCCTCGCGGGCCAGACCTTCTTCAACGCCGCCGAGCTCGAACAGGATTCGGCCTGGCTTGACGTTGGCGACCCACCACTCCACTGAGCCCTTACCGGAACCCATACGGGTTTCAGCTGGCTTCTTGGTGAGCGGGCGGTCTGGGAAGATGTTAATCCATACCTTGCCACCACGCTTCACGTGACGAGTCATTGCAATACGTGCAGCTTCGATCTGACGGTTCGTAACGTAGGCCGGCTCGAGAGCCTGGATTCCGTACTCACCGAAGGCAAGCTGGTTGCCGCCCTTGGACATGCCCGAACGGGTGGGGCGATGCTGCTTGCGGTGCTTTGTGCGGCGGGGAATGAGCATGTAACTCAGGCCTCCGTTTCCTGGGTCGTAGCCGGCTCGGTTGCCGGGGCTTCAGCAGGAGCGGCAGCGGTTGCCTGCTCCGCCTGCTGAGACTGCTGACGAGGAGCGCGGTTCGGGCGATCGCCACGGCGCCCGCGGCGTTCGCCGCCACGTCCACCGCGACCGCGAGGAGCCTCGGCAAGCGAACGGTAGTATTCCTGATCCGTTACATCGCCGCGGTAGATCCAAACCTTCACGCCAATGCGGCCGAAGGTGGTGCGAGCCTCGTAGAAGCCATAGTCAATGTTTGCGCGAAGCGTGTGCAGTGGCACGCGACCTTCGCGGTAGAACTCGGAACGCGACATTTCCGCTCCGCCAAGACGGCCCGAGCACTGAACTCGGATGCCCTTGGCACCTGCGCGCTGCGCGGACTGAATGCCCTTGCGCATGGCGCGACGGAAAGAGACGCGGGATGCGAGCTGCTCTGCGATGCCCTGAGCAACGAGTTGAGCGTCTGCTTCCGGGTTCTTGACCTCGAGGATGTTGAGCTGTACGGACTTGCCGGTCAGCTTCTCGAGATCCTGGCGAAGACGGTCTGCCTCTGCGCCGCGGCGGCCGATAACGATGCCCGGGCGTGCGGTGTGGATGTCCACAACAACGCGCTCGGTGCGACGCTCGATGTTGACGCGGGAAATACCAGCGCGCTCGAGGCCGTTCTCAACCATGCGACGAATCTTGATGTCCTCACCAAGGTAGTCGCGGTAACGCTGACCTTCCTTGGAGGAGTCAGCAAACCACTTCGAGCGGTGATCGGTGGTGATGCCGAGGCGGAACCCGGTCGGGTTAACTTTCTGTCCCACTATCAGGCTCCCTTCTTCTCGGTGTTGTCTCCAACGATGACTGTGATGTGGCTCGTACGCTTCAGAATGCGGTTCGCGCGACCCTGGGCTCGCGGCTGAATGCGCTTCATGGTCGGGCCCTCGTCTACGTAAGCTGCGACGACCTTGAGGTCGCCCTCTTCGAAACGCTCGCTAGCCTGATCGGCTGCGAAACGGGCGTTGGCCATTGCGGACTCAAGAATCTTCTTGACATCCTTAGCGACTGCCTGTGGTGCAAAGTGCAGTACGTCGACTGCCTCAAGTGCACGCATTCCACGGATCTCGTTGACCACGCGGCGTGCCTTCTGCGGCGTGACGCGGACGTAGCGCGCCTGTGCCTTGGCTTCCATAATCCTGCCTAACTCTCTTGTGCTACGTCGCCTTAGCGGCGACGGCCCTTGCGATCGTCCTTGTCGTGACCCTTGAAGGTACGAGTCGGAGCGAATTCGCCGAGCTTATGGCCGACCATGGATTCGGTGACGAACACCGGAACATGCTTGCGGCCGTCGTGGACTGCGAATGTGTGACCCAGGAAATCGGGGGTGATGACCGACCGACGTGACCAGGTCTTAATAACGTTCTTGGATCCCTTTTCGTTCTGCTCGTCAACCTTCTTTGAAAGGTGATCGTCGACGAAGGGGCCCTTCTTCAAACTACGCGGCATTGCTCAAATCCTCCTGATCAGCGCTTCTTGCCAGTCTTGCGACGGCGCACGATGAGCTTGTCGCTGGGCTTGTTCGGGTGACGGGTACGGCCTTCCTTCTGACCCCACGGGCTGACCGGGTGGCGACCACCGGAGGTCTTGCCCTCGCCGCCACCGTGTGGGTGGTCGACCGGGTTCATCACGACACCGCGGACGGTCGGGCGTACGCCCTTCCAACGCTTGCGGCCTGCCTTGCCCCAGTTAATGTTGGCCTGCTCGGAGTTACCGACCTCGCCAACGGTTGCGCGGCAGCGTGCATCCACGTTGCGGATTTCGCCAGAAGGCATACGCAGCTGGGCGTACTTGCCTTCCTTTGCAACGAGCTGAATGGAGGTGCCAGCAGAGCGTGCGATCTTCGCACCGCCGCCGGGGCGCAATTCAACTGCGTGAATAACGGTACCGACCGGGATGTTACGGAGCGGAAGGTTGTTGCCCGGCTTGATGTCGGCGGACGGACCGTTCTCGACCATCATGCCCTGGGTGAGCTTTTCCGGAGCCAGAATGTAGCGCTTCTCGCCGTCCACGTAGTGGAGCAGTGCGATACGGGCGGTACGGTTCGGGTCGTACTCAATGTGAGCAACGCGTGCCGGAATGCCGTCCTTGTCGTGACGACGGAAGTCGATCACGCGGTACTGACGCTTGTGGCCACCTCCCTTGTGACGGGTGGTGATACGACCGTTGTTGTTGCGGCCGCCGGTCTTGTGAAGCGGGCGCAGGAGCGACTTCTCCGGCGTTGATCGGGTGATCTCAGCGAAGTCGGCGACGCTCGCACCGCGACGACCCGGAGTCGTCGGCTTGTACTTACGAATTCCCATGAGTTCTTATCCTCAATATCCTCGTCGGCCCTAGCCGACGATATCGCCGTAGATGTCGATCGTGCCCTCACGGAGGGTGACGATGGCCCGCTTGGTTGCCTTGCGACGGCCGAGGCCATCGCGGGTGCGGCGGGTCTTGCCTGCACGATTCTGAGTATTAACGGACTCGACCTTGACGCCGAAGATCTTCTCGATAGCGATCTTGATCTCGGTCTTGTTAGCGCTTGGGTGCACCAGGAAGGTGTACTTACCCTCGTCCTCAAGACGGGCAGCCTTTTCGGAGGCTACCGGCGCCAGGATGACGTCACGTGGGTCCTTGTTCTGGAAGGCTGCGTATGACTCGGTCACTTCGTCTCCTCCTTGGTGTTAGCTCCAACAAAGGTGTCCAGAGCGGCTTCGGTGAAGATCACGTCGTCTGTAACGAGCACGTCGTAGGCGTTGAGCTGATCTGCAAAGATCACGTGTGCTTCCTGTGCGTTGCGGAGCGAGAGAATTGAATTCTCATCGTTACGCTCGACGACGACGAGTGCGGAACGTCCCTCGGTCACCTTCAGCAGCAGCGAGAGCGCGGCCTTGGTAGACGGAGCGGAGCCATCGATGAAACCGGTGACAACGTGGACGCGGCCTGCGCGTGCACGGTCCGAAAGGGACTGGCGCAGAGCAGCTGCAATCATCTTCTTGGGGGTACGCTGCGCGTAGGAACGCGGCTGTGGGCCGTGGACAACGCCGCCGCCAGCAAACTGCGGTGCACGGATCGAGCCCTGACGAGCGCGACCTGTACCCTTCTGCTTGAACGGCTTGATACCACCACCACGCACCTCGGCGCGGGTCTTGGTCTTGTGGGTGCCCTGGCGTGCAGCTGCACGCTGAGCAACGACGACCTGGTGGATCAGCGGAATGTTTACCTCGAGATCGAACAGCTCTGCGGACAGAGTTGCCGAGCCGGACTTAGATCCAGCGGTATCGAGGACATCAACCTTGAGGTCTGCCATGTAGATCAGGCTCCCTTCGCGGCAGTACGGATCACAACGACGCCACCCTTGTTACCGGGGACAGCGCCCGACACGAGAAGTAAATCATTCTCGGTGTCGACAGCGTGAATGGTCAGGTTCTGGACGGTGACACGGGCGTTGCCCATGCGGCCAGCCATGCGGGTACCGCGGAAGACGCGGGAAGGCGTTGCGCAGGCGCCAATGGAGCCCGGCTTGCGGTGGTTACGGTGTGCACCGTGCGATGCACCAACGCCGGCAAAGCCGTGGCGCTTCATAACACCGGCAAAACCCTTGCCCTTGGACTTGCCAACGACGTCAATGGTGGTACCAGCTTCAAAAGTCTCGACACCGAGTTCCTGACCGAGGGTGTACTCCTCGGCATCCACGGTGCGAATTTCAGCAACGTGACGACGCGGCTCAACGCCGGCCTTCTCAAAGTGGCCCATAAGGGGCTTGGTCACGTTCTTGGCCTTGAGCTCGCCAGAGGCAATCTGGACTGCGCTGTAGCCATCGGTTTCAGGTGTGCGGACCTGAGTTACGACGTTCTTGCCAACACGAACAACAGTGACAGGAATGAGGTTTGCGTTCTCATCCCAGACCTGGGTCATGCCGAGCTTGACGCCGAGCAGGGCCTTAACGGGCGCTGCTTTAGCAGTTTGGATGTTCTTCGTCATGATGCGTTACCTCAGAGCTTGATCTCAACGCTGACATCAGCC
>CAYOEJ010000005.1:4843-69941 GCA_964403015.1 uncultured Arcanobacterium sp. | reverse complement strand
CAGCGCATGTAACGCCGCTCACATTTAACGATAGCGGTGCGATCGTCGTCGTTGATGATAATCGCGAAGCCGGCGCGCCGAAGGTGGCCGAGGCGATTGCGCTGCTTCACGAGGCGCTCAGGCTGCTCACCGAGTTGGACGTGGCGGGCTTGGACCGGCAGGACCGGCTCGATTTGTCGCACGAACTGGCGCGGGGGCGAATCCGGATGGACGCAATTCGCTCCGGAGTCTTAGCCGAGGTGGCTGCGAAGAAGGATTGGGAGGACGGGCCGACTCGCACGCTGGTTGAGTTGGAGGAGAGGGTCTCTCAGGAGCCGCGGCGGGAGTCGCAACAGAATATCGCTCGCGCGCGGGGGTTGGCCGAGGATTTGCCGCTGTTTCGTGAGGCGTATTTGGCTGGTCGCGTTGGAGCGCAGTACATCGATCTGGTTCGTTCGGCAATTCGGTCTCCGAAGCTGAAAGCGCAGCTTGCCGATCCGGTGGAAGGCGAGGCGTTCTTGCTGGAGGCGGCGCAAAGTTGCTCACCGCTGCGTACCGGCTCAAGGGCGTCAGCAACGATCTTGAATCGGTTGGGAGCCATGCTGACGTGGTAATCGAGATCGAGCGGGGCCGTGACGGCTCCGTCGTGGTGTTTCCAGCTGAAGCAATCGAAGCGTGAACTGACCTGATCCGTTGAGCGTCCCTGACCGTGCAGGATCTTCTACAGACGCGGACTACTTCTTTGCGGCTTCTGCGAGCTTCTGGTTGCTGACGATGTAGACGTTGCGGCTCCAGTGCCAGTCGGCGATGAGGGCTGAGCCGTCGAACCATTCGCGGTCACCTTCTGCGAGGTAGACGCCTGCGGCGTCGTCAGGAATAGTGTCGGTGTCGTCGACGCTGGCGATGAGGGCAAACTTGGTGCCGTTGGAGTAGTAGAGGTAGTGCTTCGCGCCGTACATGGTGTCGCAGTCCTCGGTGCTGGTCGCCTCAATGCTCTGCTCTGTCTTGGTGGTCTTGGCGATGCCTGCAGGGTCGCGTGGGATGGGGTCGATGACGGCTTCGCGTTCGAGATCGGCAGGGAAGCCGAGGTCGGCGTCGCTGTCGAAGCTGCCGCCCGCGCAGGTGCCAGCGCTAATCGGATAGCCGCCGTGCTGCTCTTTGTAGGTCTTGAGTGCTGCGGCGAGGCGGTCGAGGTCGGCCACACGCTTTGCGTCACCGCGAGGGAGATCATTCTCCTCTTCCTGCGTCCCAGCGGTCTGGGAGCTGGAGCTGTTCGCGGCTGGGCTCTGGCCGGTGAGGCTTGGTAGGGTGAGCCGGATGAGGCCGTAGGTGATGGCGACGGTGACGGCGATGATCAGGACGGTGAAGATGATCCGGCTGCTGGTTTCTCGTTGCTGTTGGTAGCTGCTCATGCTGCTTTTTCTCCTGCTGCTACTTCGGCGGCGGCGACGCGCTTAGATGTTGCTTAACGGCTCGGAACGGCGAGCTTCGGGGTCGGCTTCCACGCCACCTCACGGATGCCCGCGAGCCATTTCAGGACGGCCACGAGAGGGCCGGCGGTGTCGATGACGCCGGCGAACGGCGTAACGAGGAGCACCAGAACGTGGTCGCGGAGCTTCTGCAGGCGGCTCATGCCGGTGTAGCGGAGGTTGTAGAACAGGCCGAGCTGCGTGCCCGCCATCCAGAGGACGAGACCGATCGAGGTGATGATTCCGTAGACGGTTGACTCTGCTTCGGCCGGGCAGCAGGCCTCGGCTTTGCTCAGCACACTCCTTTCTCAGGGTGGTACACCGCTGATCATCGATCAGCCGGAGGATGACCTCGATAGCGACACCGTGCAACAGATCGTCTCTAAGATCTGGCGATCTAAGAATCGGCGACAACTGATCTTCTCCAGCCATAACGCGAACTTGGTCGTTAACGGAGATGCCGATTTGGTGCTCGTATGCGCTTACCTGACCGCGGGAGATCAGTCGGCGGGACACATCAAGGAGCAGGGTGCTATCGATGTGGTCGCAGTGCGCGACGAGATTACGTCAGTAATGGAGGGTGGAGAACGGGCTTTCCGGCTCCGCAAAGAGAAGTACGGCTTCTGACGATCGGCTGGAGAGGTCGCGTTGCTCAGACCGCACCGGTCGCTGGACGGATCTCGACCCCTGCTTTCATGATCGCCACCCGCATGGTTTCCTGGTTCACGTCGAGCGCCGTGGCAACCTGTGACAAGGAGAGTCCGGATTCGTACAGGCGGGCGGCCTCACCCACCTGTTGTGCCGTCATCGGCTGGCGACGGACGACGACGTTGTTGGCGCGGAGGATGCCGATGATCGTGGACTTGGCGACGCCGAACTCCGTTGCAAGGACGGTGGTGGTCTCGCCTGCCGAGTATCGAGCGACCACCTGCGCGCGGGCCTCATCGTTCAGGCGTTTCCACTTGCGACGGGGCATCGGTGCTTCGCGAGAGGTTTGAGCGTCATCCGGCAAGGTGTCAGTGTCTACTGGCAGGGAGGGAGCACGAGAACCCCTGATCCGGCGCAGATTCTCGGTCTCTATCCCTGTTGGGTATTTACTGGAACAGAGGTCAATAAGGGCGACAAACGAAAAACCCGCGAGTGAATCTCGCGGGTTTTTCATTGCGTCTCGACTAGCGCGATCGCAGGCGATGAGGCCTACTCCGAAATCTTGATGTCGTTGACGTATTCCATCACCGTAGCAAGTTCCTCTTCGCCAACGGAGTTAACCGTTAGCTCCCAGGTTGTCGATGGAGTCTTAACGAAAAGGATCTTGCTCATGAAGCCCTCTCCCTTAACTTCGAACTCGACGGCCGGGAAACCAGCCAGCTCTGCATTCTCGTTGAGAAGGGTCACCTGATCATTCGGCTGATTTGCCGTCACCTCAGTAAGAAGTTGATCCGCGGACTTTTCTGTGGGACCCATTTCTACAAGCACGACAGACCCGTCACCATCTGGATGTGCATAGCCGAAATCTACAAGAGGTCCGTAGTAGCTTTCGGCGTCCCACCAGTCGGCGGGTAGATCAATAGTGACCGTGCCACTCTCATTTGAGATCGTCTGGAATTCCGGCTCGGGATCTTCCGTCGTCGGTTCTTCAGTAGTCGGCTCTTCCGTGGTGGGTTCCTCCGTCGTCGGCTCTTCCGTGGTGGGTTCCTCCGTCGTCGGCTCTTCCGTGGTGGGTGCAACCGTTGTCTCACCGTTTCCCGACACCTCTTCGATGTCTGAACCGCAGGCTCCGACAAGGAGTGATACAGCGGCTATGGACGCTAGTAGTCCGGCTTTGCAATTTTTGAGAATGCCGATAGGAGAACGAACACTCATATAAGTCCTTTCAAAGCGGCCGCCGTTGTCGCGGTCTTCAAAAGATACAGTAGCGTAACTAGGCCCATGTCGGGGTAATTCGGGAAAGAACTCCCCATCCGAGCGGCGTGCGGCTAGTGTGTGCTTATGGATGCTCTGGCTACAAATTCGTCATTTGCTAACCGAGAAGAAGCGATTCTGGCTCACAACTACTCCCCACTCGACGTCGTCGTTAGTGAAGCCGAAGGCGCGTGGGTGACCGACGTCGAAGGCAAGAGGTATCTGGATGCCCTCGCCGGCTATTCGGCACTCAACTTCGGACACCGTCACCCGATGCTCATCGAGGCCGCGCAGCAGCAGCTTGGAGCACTAACATTGGCCTCGAGAGCCATGCGAAACGACAGGCTTGCCCCGTTTGCGGAAGGCTTGGCGGCACTCGTGAAGAAGACCGCGGTGCTACCTATGAATACGGGAGCCGAAGCGGTTGAAACGTCGATCAAATTGGCGAGGAAATGGGCCTATGAGGTCAAGGGAGTGCCGGCCGATCAGGCCGAGATTGTGGTGATGGAAGACAACTTCCACGGACGAACCACGACCATCGTCTCGTTTTCCACCGACCCCGTCGCCCGCGAAAACTATGGTCCAAGGACGCCCGGGTTTGTCGCGGTCCCCTACGGTGACATCGACGCACTGCGTAACGCCATAGGTCCACATACCGCTGCGGTGCTCCTTGAGCCCATTCAGGGTGAAAGCGGGGTGCGGATTCCGCCACCGGGATACCTTGCGGGAGTTCGCGAGCTTTGCACTGATACCAACGTCCTCTTTATCGCTGACGAAATTCAAAGTGGCCTCGGTCGAGCTGGTGCCACGCTTGCTACGTGGCGCGAAGACGTCGATGCCGATGTCTACACTTTGGGTAAGGCGCTTGGAGGTGGAATTCTTCCCGTCTCTGCTGTTGTTGCGAGTCGCGAGATTATGGATGTCTTTACGCCAGGGTCACATGGCTCAACGTTCGGTGGAAATCCGCTCAGTGCCGCTGTGGGAATTGCGGTGGTGGAGCTCCTTGAACCCGGCTTCTACCAAAACCGTGCCCGCGATCTCGAAGATACCTTCCGGGCACTACTTGTTGAAGTACAGGGCATTAAGGCAGTTCGGGTGCGCGGTCTGTGGGCGGGTGTTGATATCGATCCTGCGATCGCTACGGGCAAGGCGGTCAGTCAAGGAATGGCCAAGCGAGGCGTACTGGTCAAGGAGACCCATGATTCAACGATTCGGCTCGCTCCGCCATTGACTGTGGGGCTCGATGAACTCGAGCTAATTGCAACTGTGCTTGCAGAGACCCTCGACGATATCTAGCACTCGTTACTCAGCAGTTGGGAGAAGCTCGCAATAGTAATCTGCGTTCTTCACATGAAGGTTCGTTTTAGCGGATCCGTCCCATTCAACCTCGAGCCCGTGCCGCTCCAATACAGGAACTATTCGTTTGGCGATCGCATCGGCAACGTAAGTTAAGGCGTTGTCGGCTCGCCCTCTTTGAGCTGGCCCTGCTGATGAATGCGTGCGCGTATAAGTGCATAGAAAAGCTTTTCGATGAGCTCAGGTTCGATAGTTCCTTCATAATCATGGGCGAGTGTGTCCACGATATCTTCAACTTCTGCTACCCCAAGCAGCAGGTAGAGCCATATGCGATCAAGAATTTCCTCTTCGATGGTTGGTGAAAGCCCATTGCTCTCATCAACGCGAATATACGTGGGACGCTTGTTATATCTGTACGGGAAACCGGTTCGCAGGGGCTTCCGCTCGGCCTCAACCTCAGGAGGTTCCGTCATAGCCTCTACACGGTACGTGTACGAAGCCGGAGAATCTTCGGAGTCGGGCGTCTCAAGCCACAGGTCGCAATCAAAGTTGAACACGGGTCCTTCGTAGAACCATTGCCAGCCAGCGCGCACGAGAAGCAATTCCCAAAATTCTTCCGTACCGTCGTCGTAGAGCTAGGCTTCGTCGTCGTCAAGCGTTTGGGTGATCGCACACGACTGCCAAGAAAAGGTCATGTGCGCGCGGTAGATCTGAGGATCACCCGCAGGACTCTCTTTTGCCACCATGTGGCGGACAAGATCGATCTCGAACAGGCCAGCGGAGTCCTTGCGCAGGTCATTGCCGTAGCGCAGGACGAGCGCATCACCTTGTTTACTTGCATCTTTCGCATCATCGACGGGTAGGTCGCAGAAATCTGCGAACAGCGCTAGGAGGTGTGCCCCGTTAGTTGACGGATCTTCGCTTAGTGCTTCGCGCACGTGAATATTGAGCTCATCTACCGTTTCACGCATTAACATACGCACAATGTAACATGCGGAACTATGCTCTTCATTTACGATTCGGACTGCGGATTCTGCACGAATTCGGTGCGCCGCCTCGCCCAATATTTTCCGAATGTGCGGTGGGTTCCTTCATCCTCGATCGATAAGTACGGGCTTAATCAAATAGACGTTGAGAATGCTGCGTGGTTGATCCACGACGCCGGGACCAGATTCCGTGGTGCCCGCGCGTTTGTCGGTCTCATCGCGAGTCGAGGCGGGGCATGGCGGATCCTCGGGAGGATACTGAGTCTGCGTCCCCTCGAACTGGTATTAGACGTCACCTATGGGGTTATTGCCGCTAATCGACATCGGTTCAGCCGAGCGGGAAGTTGTTCCCTTAACTGAGAAGTTCCGTTTCCTGGTTCTGCCGGCGCGCGTAGAGTGTGAAAGCAAGCCGCGAAGGAAGGAAAAGAATGGCGAAGGACAAGCCCGTACAAGTCGAACGTGAAAGACTCGTCGAATCGTTTCGTAGATCATCATCAGACTCCCCCACCCTGTGTGAAGGTTGGGATGCACGAGACCTCTTGACGCACCTGATCAATCGCGAGCTTTACCCGCACCACATGCTGGGTACGGCTCTGACCTTGTCAAAGTCCATTGACAAGAAGCACGAGCTCGAAGACATGCCTTATGACGATCTCGTTGAGGTATTCGCTGAGGGACGGCAGAAGTTCTCGCCTCTGCAGGTGGGCAAGCTCGATGAACTCATGAATACCGCAGAGTATTTCGTCCACCACGAGGACCTTCTTCGCGGAGGTGACGTCTCGCAGCCACGAGAGTTAAGCAAGGAGGACCAAGATGCGGTTTATGCCTCGCTCAAGCGAATGTCCAAGGTTCTCTTCTTGAAGTCACCCGTGGGCGTGGATCTTGTGGCTCCCGGTTACGAACTAATTGAAGCGGGCACCAAGAGTGCGCGTGCAACCGGCATCGTTACGGTCAAGGGCGATCCGCTGGAACTCCTGCTTTTTGCTTTTGGTCGTGAGTACAAGGCTCACGTGGAGTACTCGGGTAAGGATGCCCATATCGAAACTCTGCTCGACTCAAAGCGCGGCTCTTAGCGCCCGCATTCAACTTTAGACGGCCGTCTCCGGATGGCCGTCTTTAGTGTCTTCAAACACTTCTTCACTCGGCAAAAGCTTCAGGCCCACCACGCATACGATGATTCCGGAAAGGAAGAGAACCTTGAGAATTGATGCCGACTCGTTTCCAGACGCCATGGCATAGGTAACGGTGAGTGCCGATCCCACCGCCGTCCATACGGCATATGCGGTTCCGACCGGAATAGCTTTCATTGCATATCCGAGTCCGATCATGGAAATGATCGTCGCGACAACGAAGATGACCGTGGGAACAAGTTCGGAGAAGCCGTTCGACTCTCCTAGAGCAGTTGCCCAGATGGCTTCAAAAATTGCTGAAATCAGTAGAATTGGCCAATGCATTTAGCTCACCACCTTTAGACCGATGACGCAGCTGACAAGCAAAACGAGGAGAAGGACACGAGCAATTGTGGCCTTTTCCTTGCCGGTGATCATTGAGTAAAGAACCGTGAGCGTCGCTCCCGTAGCGGTCCACACCGTGTAGGAGGTGCCGGTGGGAAGGTAGTTCATCGCCCAGCCGAGTCCGCCCAAGCTAATAATCGCTCCGGCGAAAAACACGATGCTTGGCTTGAGTTTCTTGAAGCCGTTGGACGCGCTCAGCGCGAGTGCCCACACCGCCTCAAAAATTCCAGAAATGAGTAGAACGGCCCATGCCATAATGTCTCCATCTGGCCGTCTTGTCCTGTGCGGGTACAGCTCCCTCGTCCGCGAATCCTGCCGGATTCCCACCGATATACTATCGATTGGAATTTCGAGAGGCTAGCCGTGTCATAGGACCTGTGGCTAGCCTCTCCATATTTATCGCTTAGCGCGATTTATCGCCTCGCGCGGCGCTCTCGCACGCGAACAGAAATCTCCAGCGGTGAACCCGTGAAGCCGTAGGTCTGACGCAGGCGGTTTTCGATGAAGCGACGGTAGCTGTGGTCGAGGAAGCCGGTGGTGAACAGGACAATACGTGGCGGCCGGTTCGCTACTTGGGTGGCAAACAGGATGCGCGGCTGCTTACCACCACGAACGGGGTGCGGATTAGCGGCAACCAACTCACCCAGGAAAGCATTGAGTTTGCCGGTGGGAATGCGCATGTCCCACGACTCCAAGGCGGTGTTCATCGCTCGCGTGAGCCTGTTCGTATGCCAACCCGTTTGCGCCGAGAGATTCACTCGCTCCGCCCACGAGATCTGGACGAGCTCACGCTCCATCTCACGATCGAGCTCGATTCGCCGCTCTTCTTCAACAAGGTCCCACTTGTTGCAGACGACGACGACCGCGCGGCCGGCATCGATGACCTGCTGGATGACTCGGATATCCTGTTCGGTTAGCGGAACGGACGCGTCGATGAGAACCAGTCCAAGCTCAGCTTTCTCGATCGCTGTCTGGGTACGCAGCGAGGCGTAGTAGTCGGCGCCTTTGGTGAGGTGAACACGACGACGAATACCGGCCGTATCGACGAAAATCCACGGCTGATCATCGAGATCGATAATCTCGTCAACGGGGTCGCGCGTGGTTCCTGCGACGTCGTCGACAACCACTCGGTTTTGGCCAGCGAGCCGGTTGAGAAGAGATGACTTGCCCACGTTGGGCCTACCTACAAGGGCTACCCGGCGCGGTCCTTGTTCAGGACGCGCGAGGGCGGTAGCGGAGACCTCTGGTAGAGCCCTGATGGCGGCGTCCAAAAGATCGCCCGTACCGCGGCCATGCAGCGCGGAGATTGGGTAAGGCTCGCCCAGACCAAGAGCCCAGAGCATCGCGGCGTCGGCTTCCTGCTGCGGCGAGTCCACCTTGTTTGCAGCAAGAATCACCGGCTTGTTATTGCGGCGGAGAAGCTTGACAATCTGCTCGTCGGTGTCGGTCACGCCCACATTGGCGTCGACAACGAGCATGACGGCGTCGGCTTCCTCGATGGCAACCTCAGATTGGTCTGCTACGGACCGGTCGATACCTTCGACATCTAGTTCCCAGCCGCCTGTATCGACGACCGTAAACTGTTTGCCGGCCCATTCGGCGTCGTAATGCACGCGATCGCGGGTGACTCCCGGTGTATCTTGGACTACCGCGACGCGGCTACCGACGATGCGGTTAACGAGAGTTGACTTACCAACGTTAGGGCGTCCGACGATCGCAAGAACTGGATAGCCGAACCGTGCCGTAACCGGAGCGTACTCGATTTCCCCGTCGATCAGTGCAAGGTCTTCCTCGTCAAGCTCGTAGTCGTCGAGGAATGAACGCATCGTTTCGTACTGCGATGCCTCGTCCTCGCTCAACTGCTCTAGGTCGGCGGCTGCATCGACAACGGTGTCATCCGTGGGCTCTGCTCCCGCAGGCACCGGGTCGCCAACGTACTCTTGGTTCAGTGGCGTTTCAGGCTCACCGGCGGGGTTTAGCTGGTTGCTCATCGCAATTCCTCCGGAATCAAAGACTTAATGGCGGCAACGACGTCGTCGATACCGAGCGTGGATGAATCGATGGTTGTCACGCCATCTTGAGCACTCATAAACTCTGAGACTGTCGAGTCATCGCGGTCGCGGCGAATAACCTCGTCTCGCATGGACTCAAGCACTTCAGAGTCAACCGAGCCGCGAATTTCCAGAGCGCGGCGAGCAAGACGAGCTTCCTCAGATGCGGTCAGCAGCACGCGTACGTCAGCATCGGGCGCAACAACAGTGGTGATATCCCGGCCCTCGGCCACGATGCCGCGGCCGCCGGAGAACCCGCCGGCTTGAGCTTCTTCAGCAATGATGGACTGCTGACGGCGAGCCATCTCGTGGCGGACAGGGATAATCACAGCCACCTTAGAAACGACCTTGGATAGTTCCGATGAACGTATCGCACTCGTAATATCCTCACCGCCGCAGATGAACCGCTGGTTGTCTGGATCAAGTTCGATGACGAGCGGCATGTGAATCGTCGCATCCAGCACGGCCTGTGCATCGTCAAGATCAACACCTTCGTGCAGGGCCCACCAGGTGGCTGCGCGATACATCGCGCCAGTATCAAGGTAGGCCAACCCGAGGTCATGGGCTACGCGGCGGGCCACGGTGGACTTGCCGGAACCAGATGGTCCATCAATGGCGATCAACATGGGCTTGACCTTTCCCGTGGCAGAAACAATTTGCCAGCCGCGTTCTTCTAGGCCCTGCTCAAGCGGCAAAGCCCTCGATGGATTAACTGAAATAATCGCTCGACCAACCGGCTGCTGTGCGGAGTGCTCGAGCATAAGGTCTTCAATATTGACGCCGATCTCGCCAATTTCGGTAAACAACCGACCAAGTTCACCGGGTTCATCTGGGACGAGAACAGTAACGTCAGCGTAATTCTCTGGGGCGCCGCCGTGCTTACCGGGGATCCGTGCGACGCCAGTATTACCGTCCGCGATCACTGCCGAGATTTGATCGAGACCACCCTCGCGTCTATCTAGCGCGGCAACGAGACGGCCCAGCCGAGCATTAATTGCGCGAAGCACCGAAGCTATTTCTACTCGGTTACCGCTCACGATGGATGTCCAAAGCAGCGCATCCGATTCCGCGATGCGGGTGACATCACGGAGGCCTTGCCCCGCGAGGTCTAGCGCGGACGCTGCCTCATCTCGAAGCGCAGCTGCCACGAGTGAACTCATGAGCTGAGGCATGTGAGAAACTACGGCGACGGCATGATCGTGCTCCTGGGCCGTCATGTGAACCGGCGAGGCACCCATGTCTACGGCTAACGTCCGTATGGACGCCAATGCGGAGGCACTGGTCTCGTCGCTACCAACGATTACCCACGGGCGACCGACGAACAGATCGGCGTCGGCAGCGATCGCTCCCGATCGTTCCTTGCCAGCCATCGGATGTGAACCGACCCAGCGACTTATTCCCGGGTGACCGGATAGCGCTCGTTGAACGTCGACCTTGACTGAAGCGACGTCCGTGACCACGGCTCCCGGATATGCGCTGAGAGCCGATTTGACTACCGCAGCGGTCACGTCCGGTGGAACCGCGACGACGACGACGGACGGCTCAGCGATAGTGTCGAGCGAACCCGCGCCGAGATCCCGAGCGAGACCTGCCGCTATCGGTGAAGCGTCCTCTAAATACACCTCTACCCCGCCGCGTTTGAGTCGAAGCGCGATGGAGGTGCCCAGCAGACCCGTACCTATGACGAGTACGGGAGATGGGGTGAGGACTGTATCCATTACATATCGACCAATCGCATGAGAGCTCCAAGCTCGGATCCGGCGATAACTCGCGTCTGACCCGGCTTGAGACGGCCTACAGTGATATTTCCGAACTGCGTGCGGACGAGTTCCATCACCGGATGACCGACCTCTTCCATCATCCTTCGTACGATGCGGTTCCGACCCGAGTGAAGCGTGATCTCGATGATCGAGTTCTTACGTGCGGTCTCACGAACCACGAACCTATCGGCGCGGATAGGACCGTCTTCGAGCGTGATTCCCTTTTCCATCACCTTGGTTAGGCCGCGGGTCACTGTGCCTTCAACGCGCGCGATGTAGGTCTTGGGAACTTCGTAGGACGGATGGGTGAGGCGGTGGGTAAGCTCGCCGTCATTAGAAAGCAAAATCAAACCCTCGGTCTCAATGTCGAGCCGTCCAACGTGAACAAGACGCTCGACGCGATCTTGCACGTAGTCAGAAAGGGTTGGACGGTTTTGGTCATCGCTCATGGTCGAAACGACACCCGGCGGTTTATAAAGCGCGACTGTTAGCAGGTTCTCGTCGAGAATCACGCGATTGCCGTCAACATGAATGACAGCGGTATCGGGATCCACGCGAATGCCAAGCTGCGTAATGATATTGCCATCGACGCTGACGCGCCCCTGGCTGATGAGATCTTCGCAAGCGCGTCGCGATCCCACTCCGGCGTGCGCGAGTACTTTTTGTAGGCGCTCACCCTTCGGATCGTGAATGTCCTGGGAAATGCGGCTCATGCCAACTCCTTCTCGACGTCTGCGAGTTCTTCGTCATCTGGCAGGTAGGGAGCAAGAGGTGCCAGTTCCTCGAGTGAGTTCATGCCCATCTTTTCAAGGAAAAGATCGGTGGTTTCGTATAGGCTCGCGCCCGTTGCCTGCGTGTTGCCAGTTTGCTCTATGAGGCCCCGCGTCTGCAAAGTTCGAACTACTGAATCTACCTCAACACCACGGATTGCGGCAATTTGCGCGCGCGTGACGGGCTGCCGGTAGGCAATGACTGCAAGTGTTTCAAGCGCTTGCGCCGAGAGTTTGTTCGATTGCCCATGGGTAACGAAACTACCGACGACGTCGGCATAGCGCGGGTGAGAATAGAACCGCCAGCCGCCCCCAACCTCGCGGAGTTGAAAGCCGCGTGGTGGCTCCTCCTCCGCATATGCTCGGGCGATCGAGCGAAGCAGTGCATCCGTCTCAGCTTCCGTACTTTCAATGGCGAAGGCCAGCGCTTTTACCGTGACGGACTCGGGGGACACCATGAGGATTGCTTCGAGAGCTCCTCTGCGAAATCCGTCTTCACTCATAGTCTTCTCCTTCGTCGAAGTACTGCGCGCTCTCGGGTTTGACACGCGTGATGAGCAGCGGCTCCAGAGGTCCATCTTGGTCGATATGAACCTCTCCCCCGCGGAGCATTTCGAGAACCGCAAGGAAGCGTGAGACCACGGTGGGAACGTTGTAGGCATCGCTACAAAGTGAGCTAAAGGACACCCGGTCCCCTATCACCATACGGTCGCGGAGTAAGGCAATCTGCGTCTCAACAGGCATAAGTGGATCGTGGAGATGGTCAAACGCTACAACCTGCAGTGGTCGGGACATGGCGCGCGCAGCGAGTATGGCGAAATCCTGCAGGCCAATTCGCAACTGAATCTCAGGAAGGAGTGCCTTGAACTCGTCTTCCATGGGGACGTCTCGTGGCGATGCTAGGCTCTGTGCGCTAAAACGAGCCGCAATGTCCACCGCAACCTGCTTGAAGGCTCGATACTGCAAAAGTTTCGCAAAGAGTAGATCGCGTGCTTCAAGGAACTCTAGATCCTCTTCATCAGTCTCATCGCGTGGCAAAAGCCGGGCCGCTTTGATGTCGAGGAGCGTTGCTGCCACAACGAGGAACTCCGACATCTGCGAAAGATCGAGTTCATCTTGTTGACGAATAAAAGTCAAGAACTCATCTGTCACCGTTGCGAGTGCAACCTCGGTGATATCGAGCCGATGCTTCGCGATGAGCGACAGGAGAACCTCAAAAGGGCCGGAAAATACATCAAGGTTGACTGCGAAACCTTCGGATGTAAAGAGGTCATCCTGCACGGTCATGGACTTAGGCCGATGCTCCGCGGGCAATCAGTTCACGGGCTAGGCGCTTGTAGGCCTTCGAGCCCGGATGATTCGGGGCGTAGCTCGTGATTGGCTCGGCTGCAATGGTTGCGTCAGGGAACTTCACCGTACGAGCGATCTGGGTGTCAAACACCTGATCGCCGAAGCGTTGTTTGACAAGGCCAATGACCTCACGAGCGTGAAGAGTGCGCGAATCGACCATGGTAAGAAGCACTCCGTCAATTGACAGTCGCGGGTTCAAGCGATCTTGAACGCGCTCAATCTGGTCTACGAGCAGGGCAACACCACGCATAGCGAAGAACTCTGCTTCGAGAGGGATAATAACTCCGTGCGCGGCAGTAAGGGCATTGACAGTCAAAAGACCAAGTGATGGCTGGCAGTCGATAATGACGACATCGTAGGTATCCATGATCGGACGCAGAACGCGCAAAAGTGACTGCTCGCGTGCTACTTCGTTGATCAATTGAATTTCGGCTGCCGAGAGCTCGATATTTGCAGGAACGAGGTCGAGGTTCTCCACCGAAGTCTCGTGAATAATACGGGTGACGTCGGGCTTTGCAGAGACCATTTCGTCGTAGATCGTTCGATCGAGCGCCATGGCGTTGATACCCAGACCAGCGCTGGCTGCACCCTGTGGATCGAAGTCCACTAGCAACACCTTTCGCCCGTAGCCTGCCAATGCTGCGGCTAGGTTGATGGAGGTGGTGGTTTTACCCACGCCGCCCTTCTGGTTACACATCGCGATGATGCGCGCAGGGCCATGTGAAGTGATGTCTCCAGGCAGCGGAAAGTCGCGGTTCGGATCAAGTTCATCAAGAATGTCGGTTTGTTCTGCAGTCACGGTACAAATCTACTAGATAAATCGCCTTCACTCAGTCGTGCCAAGCACGCGGGTGAGTACTTGCATAGACTTCCTTCATTGTTTCGGGAGTCACGAGCGTATAAATCTGCGTGGTGGTGACCGATGAGTGGCCGAGCATTTCCTGAACGATACGTACGTCTGCCCCACCTTGAAGAAGGTGGGTGGCAAAAGAATGACGGAAAGTATGTGGCGTAACGTTCTTTACTCCTGCTTGCTCGGCGATGTCCTGAATCGCGCCCCAAGCCGACTGTCGTGACAGCGCATTCCCCCGTTTGTTGAGAAATAAAGCCGAGGATCCGGAGCCCTTTGCGGCGAGTTCTGGCCGCCCGCGAACCACATATGCATTGATTGCATCGATGGCGTATGAACCGAGAGGCAAGATCCGTTCCTTTCGGCCTTTGCCGAAAAGTCTGATGGTGGCCGTATCCAACGCAATGTCGTCTGCGCTGAGACCGACTGCCTCCGAAATTCTGGCGCCCGTGCCATAGAGAATTTCTACCAGCGCTCTATCTCTAAGCGGGATTGGGCCCTCTCCGACCGAAGATGATTCGATGAGCTGGCGCATGTGTGCAATGCTGATTGCTTTGGGTAACTTGCGCCCAAGCTTGGGTGGGTGAAGGTCGGTGGTCGGGTTCGTCGTCGTTAAACCTTCGGCCACGAGAAACTCGTGAAGCCCCCGTACCGACGTCACCATCCTTGCTATCGACGACGTCGCCATCCCCCGTTGCTTTGAAGTTCCGGCCGCAGCTGATCCAGGCGCGCTCAACGCGGGGTTTGCTAGGTAGTCGACAAATGAGGCGGCATCCTCCTCTGTAACGGCAAGGAAATCTTTAATGTCACGGAGCTGAAGATGGGCCGCGTAATGCGTCAAGTCGCGCCTGTAGGCAGACACCGTATTTGCGCTGAGCGAACGTTCGACGGAGAGGTGGGCGAAGTACTGATCGAGGACTCTCGCCATAGCGCGCGGAAAATTGGTAGTCATCGCGATTCTTAACGTCCCATTTCTGGCCTAAA
Organism: uncultured Arcanobacterium sp.; assembly: GCA_964403015.1. Lineage (GTDB taxonomy): Bacteria > Actinomycetota > Actinomycetes > Actinomycetales > Actinomycetaceae > CAYOEJ01. Next base: position 55,030 of record CAYOEJ010000005.1, on the reverse strand, counting down.
GACCCGAGTTTCGTGAGTAAAGGATATACCCTTAATACGTATGGAAAAACTGTGCTGAGGAATCGGCGCGGTCAGCAAACCAGGAAGAAGGAAGTATGACCAGCTTTAATTGGACAGAGCTTGATCAGCGAGCTGTAGACACCGGGCGTGCGCTCGCCGCCGACGCCGTCGAAAAGGTTGGAAACGGACACCCCGGCACCGCAATTTCACTCTCGCCACTTGCGTACGTGCTTTTCCAGAAGGTCATGCGCCACGATCCTTCTGATGACATGTGGCTCGGCCGCGACCGCTTTGTCCTGTCGGTAGGCCACACATCTTTGACGCTCTACAACCAGCTGTTCCTCGCGGGCTACGGTCTTGAAATCGAAGACCTCCAGGCACTACGCACCTACGAATCGGCCACCCCAGGTCACCCAGAATACCGCCACACGAAGGGCGTTGAAATTACCACTGGCCCGCTCGGTCAGGGTCTCGCTTCGGCGGTAGGTATGGCCATGGCGGCGCGCAAGGAACGCGGCCTGCTTGATCCAGATGCTCCTGAGGGCGAAAGCCCGTTCGATCACAACATCTTCGTTGTGGCAGGCGAAGGCTGTCTGCAGGAGGGCATCACGTCCGAGGCGTGCTCGTTGGCAGGCACGCAGAATCTGGGTAATCTCATCCTGATTTTTGATGACAACCAGATTTCTATTGAGGACGATACCTCGATCGCATTCTCCGAGGACGTGCTCAAGCGCTACGAGGCTTACGGCTGGCATACGCAGCATGTGGACTGGCGCAACAACGGTGACTATCAAGAGGACGTCGCCGGCCTATACAACGCCATCACAGAAGCTCAGAAGGTCACGGACAAGCCGTCCATTATTAAGCTCTCCACCATCATCGCTTGGCCGAGCCCGAATGCTCAGGGCACGGGTGCCTCACACGGTTCCAAGCTCGGTGGCGATGAAGTGGCCAAGCTCAAGGAGATTCTCGGACTCGATCCAGAAAAGACATTCCAGATCGACCCCGAAGTTCTGGAGCACACCCGCACGAATGCTGCTAACCGTGCTAAGGAAGCCCGTGATGGTTGGGAAGAGTCGATGCGCACGTGGCGCGAGGCCAACCCCGAGCGTTCCGACCTGCTCGATCGTCTCACCGAGCGCAAGCTCCCCGAAGGCTGGGAAGAAAACCTCCCGGTATTCCCCACGGACAAGGATCTTGCTACGCGCGCGGCATCTGGAAAGGTGCTCAACGCTCTCAAGGATGTTCTGCCAGAACTGTGGGGTGGCTCGGCCGACCTCGCTGGCTCGAATAACACCACGATGGAAGGCGAACCCTCCTTCCTTCCCGAGGAACGTTCGTCGAAGATGTTCCAAGGCAACATCTACGGGCGTACACTGCATTTCGGTATCCGCGAGCACGCCATGGGCGCAATCCTTAACGGTATTTCGATCCACGGTCTAACCCGACCATACGGTGGCACATTCTTCTGCTTCGCCGACTACATGCGTGGAGCAGTGCGTCTAGGTGCACTCATGAAGGTGCCATCGACATTCGTGTGGACTCACGATTCGATTGGTGTGGGCGAGGATGGCCCCACTCATCAGCCGGTTGAGCACCTGTGGTCATACCGTGCTATCCCCCAGCTGGATATCGTCCGTCCTGCCGACGCAAACGAGACATCCTACGCATGGCGTGGAATTCTGGAGCGCGACAACCATGCCGCGGGCCTGATTCTGTCCCGCCAGAACCTGCCCGTGATTGAGCGTGGGGATGGTCCGGCGCAGGGCGATACCTACGCGGCGGCAGAAGGTGTGCTCCGCGGCGGATATGTGCTCGCCGACGCCGAGAAGCTTGACGTCGTGCTCATCGCTACTGGCTCAGAGGTCTCGGTCGCGCTCGAGGCGCGCAAGAAGCTCGCTGAGGAAGGTATCGGCGCTCGCGTTGTTTCACTCCCCTGCCTCGAATGGTTCGAGGAGCAGGATGAGACCTACCGTAACTCCGTGATTCCCACCGACATCAAGGCTCGCGTTTCCGTTGAGGCTGGCGTGACCTTTGGTTGGGCTGGAATCGTCGGCGACGCCGGTCGCTCTGTTGGTATCAACCATTACGGCGCATCCGCCGCCGGTGCAGAACTATTCGAGCGCTTTGGCATAACCGCCGACGCGGTCGTTGCCGCCGCCAAGGAATCCATGGACGCGGCGAACTGAAAGGAAGATCATGAGCAAACTAGCTGAACTCTCCAACCTTGGAGTGTCAATCTGGCTTGACGACCTCTCGAGGAACCGGGTAACAACCGGTAACCTGAAGGATCTGGTCGACTCCAGCTCCGTCGTGGGCGTCACCACCAACCCCGCCATCTTCCAAGCTGCAATCTCTGGGTCAGAAGACTACGCGGAAGACGTCAGCCGTCTGGCAGACGAAGGCGCAAGCGTGGAGAAGGTTATTACGACCCTGACCACTGACGACGTTCGTGACGCGTGCGATCTCTTCACAGAGACTTTCGCGGCAACGGGTGGCTACGACGGACGCGTCTCGATCGAGGTTGATCCTCGGCTTGCTCGCCAAAGTGAGAAGACCTACCTGCAGGCCAAGGAACTGTGGGAACTTGTGGATCGCCCCAATGCGATGATCAAGATCCCGGCAACCGGCGCCGGCCTTCCGGCTATCACGGCAACGATTGCCGAGGGTATCAGTGTGAACGTGACGCTGATCTTCTCGGTTGAACGCTATCGCGAAGTCATTGATGCCTACCTCACGGGCCTTGAAAAGGCTGCGGAAAATGGACACGATCTGTCAAAGATCCACTCCGTGGCATCATTCTTCGTATCCCGTGTAGATACTGAAGTTGATAAGCGTCTCGAAAAGCTTGGCGGTCCCGATGCACTTGCCATGCGTGGCAAGGCGGGCGTGGCAAACGCGCGGGTCGCCTATGGCGCCTATATCGAGGTTTTCGAGGAATCCGATCGTTTTAAGAAGCTCGCATCCCAGGGTGCAAATGTGCAGCGTCCTCTGTGGGCATCGACCGGCGTGAAGAACCCCGAGTACTCCCCCACGATGTATGTGGACCAACTCGTGGCGAAGAACGTCGTCAACACGATGCCGGAGGCTACTCTTGAGGCATCAGCCGAAAGTGCCAACCTCGAAGGCGATACGATTCGTCCCAACATCGAATCTGGCAAGCGCGTGCTTGAGAAGATCGTGCGCCTCGGCGTCGATTTCCGTCAAGTGACCGAGCAGCTCGAAGATGAAGGCGTCGAGAAGTTTGAAATCGCTTGGAATGAACTAATTGAGACAGTTCAGGACGCGATGGAATAAGCTGGTAAACATACACATGGTGGTGGCTCGGGTTATTGCCCGAGCCACCTTCATTTTTATCGAACACAGGGGTGTTAAAAATGGCCAAAGAAGAGTGGGATAACCCGCTGGTATCGCCTTCAGACCGGCGCATGCAGCGCATCGCGGGACCGTGCGGCCTCGTTCTCTATGGCATCACGGGCGACCTATCTGAGCGCAAGGTGCTCCCGGCTATCTATGACTTAGCAAACCGCGGGCTGCTTCCGCCGTCGTTCACTCTGGTCGGAGTTGCGCGACCCAAGAAGAGCGCCGAAGAAATCGCCGCTTTCGTTGAGGAATCCATGCGTAACGGCGCGAAAACTGGAATCAACGAAACCACCATCAAACAGATGATGGATGGATTCCGGATGGTGCTGGGTGAATATGACGATCCAGCAACCTATGCAGAACTTTCCAAAGTGCTCGACGAGGCCGAATCAGAGCGAGGTACCGGAGGGAACTATGCTTATTACCTCGCGATCCCGCCAAATCTCTTTTCAACTGTGCTTACCTCGTTGAAGGACGCCGGCCTGGACAACGACGCCGGAAAGAGCGGCTGGCGTCGGGTGGTGGTCGAAAAACCTTTCGGCCATGATCTCGCCTCATCGCAGGAACTCAACGAAGTTGTCACCTCGGTCTTTGACGAAGAGTCGATCTTTAGGATCGACCACTACCTTGGCAAGGAGACGGTACAGAACATCCTCGCGCTACGCTTTGCCAATGAGTTTTTCGAGCCCATCTGGAATGGCGCCCACGTGGACCATGTTCAGATCACTATGGCGGAAGACATCGGAATTGAAGGACGAGGCGGCTACTACGACGGCGTTGGCGCTGCCCGCGATGTGCTCCAGAACCACCTATTGCAGCTCCTAGCTCTCACAGCGATGGAAGAGCCCACGTCGCTTGAGCCCGGTGCGCTGCGTCGTGAAAAAGAAACGGTTCTTGAAGCGACGCGACTCTGGGGCGAGGTCAACGAATCCTCCGTGTTCGCTCAGTACGACGGCGGCTGGCAGGGTGGTGAGTACGTTCCGTCCTACCTTGAAGAAGACGGCGTTGCCAGCGACTCTCGTACTGACACGTATGCGGCTCTCAAGCTCGCCATCGACACTCGACGCTGGGCTGGCGTGCCGTTCTACCTGCGGGCCGGTAAGCGACTAGGCCGACGCGTCACAGAGGTGGCGATCGTCTTTAGAAAGCCGCCGTTCCTCCCATTCACCGAGGAACAAAGCAGCACACTCGGCAAGAACATGTTGGTCATCCGGATCCAACCTGAAGAAGGAGTGACTTTCCGGTTTGGATCCAAGGTGCCCGGGTCAGACATGCGTCTTCGTGACGTCACGATGGATTTTGGCTACGGTCATGCGTTCACCGAGTACGCGCCCGAAGCCTATGAGCGCCTCATTCTCGATGTACTCCTCGGAGAACCTCCACTCTTCCCCCATCAACGTGAGCTCGAGCTTTCTTGGAAGCTGGTCGATCCTGCAACCAAGTATTGGGAGAATCAGAGCGGACCACTGGAGCTCTATCCACCTGGTTCGTGGGGTCCGACGTCGTCAAATGACATGCTCGAAGTCGATGGCCGCAAGTGGCGCAGGGCCTAAGGAGAAACCATGAGTGAAACTATTTCAGGAACAACCTCCACGAAGGTTGCCAAGCGCCTCGACGCCCTTCGCACCGAATCTGGCTCGACCGCGCTTGGACGCGTTCTCACGCTTATTGCGGTGGTCCGGGACGAGGAAGGTGTGCAGCGCGCAATTGGCACAGCTACCGCAGTCACGCGTGCGCATCCGTGCCGAATTATCGTGCTTCTGCCCGATGCGAAGCACGATGGTGAAGCAAATCTTGACGCGGAGATCATCGTGGGCGGTGATGTGGGGCTGACCGAGGTGGTTATTCTTCGTCCGTCGAACGGTGCTGGTGAGGATCAGGCGAGTCTCGTTATGCCTCTTCTCCTGCCCGATGCCACCGTGATGACGTGGTGGGTCCAAGAAGCCCCGACCAAGCCTTCCCGAACTGCGCTTGGGCGCATCTCTCGCCGTCGTATTACAGACGCCAATTCAACCAAGAGCCCCATGGTAAAAATGACCGCCATGGCAAACCACCGCCAGCCTGGTGATACAGACCTTTCGTGGGCAAGCATCACTCTGTGGCGTGGTCAGGTGGCCGCTCTTATTGATGAGCCGCCACACGAGGCAATTGATCGCGTTGAAGTGGAAGGCAATATCGATCGAGGTGGCGCAAATCTTCTGGCCGCTTGGCTCGGGCTTCGCCTTGGTGTTCCAGCAGCAGCGATTCGCGGGGAAGGTCCCGGAATCAACGCCGTGCGGCTCTTCCGAAAGTCCGGTGTGCTAGAGATCGTGCGTCCCAACGGAGACGACGTTGCCTATCTCAATCGTCCCGGACGCCAGCAGCTCCAAATCCCAATGCCCAGGCGTACTCTCGAACACTTGCTCATCGAGGAACTACGTACATTGGGCGACGACATCGAATATGCCGATACCCTGATCAACGGTTTGCCGCTTCTCGACTCCTAGACCACAGCGGAGAGGCGATTATCGGGTTCCGCGGTAGTTCGCGGGCCAGCTAGTTATGCACTAGAGGCGGGCCCGATGATGCGCGTCAGATGCGCACTACATCGCAGAAACGGCAAAGAGGCGGGGAGCATGAGCTCCCCGCCTCTTTGTACAAAAATTCTTAGTACATCGCCTTCGTTATGAGTCCGATCAGTACCACGGAGGTGATCCACACGAGTGCAACGCCTACCGTGATGCGGTTGAGGTTGCGCTCAGCGACGCCCGATGAGCGCATCGCTGTAGAGATGCCGCCGCCGAACATGTCTGAGATGCCGCCACCTCGGCCCTTATGAAGAAGGATCGATCCGATAAGCAGAAGGCTCGAGATCACGAGAAGCACGGAGAAAACAATGAGGAGAACGTCCAAGAGACTCAACTTTTCTTACGAGGTATGTACCGAATCAGTGTACAAGAAAGCGCGGTGGCCATGAAATCCATAGCACCGCGCTTTCTGTGATTTTAGGCTTGGTAGGTCACAATCTTTGCGAACTCGTCTGCCTTGAGGGATGCACCGCCCACCAGAGCGCCATCGACGTCTGGCTTAGCCATGATCTCCTTGACGTTATCCGACTTCACGGAACCGCCGTACTGAATGCGAACAGCTTCGGCCGTGGCGTCGTCGAAAAGTTCGACGATCCGGTTACGGATAGCTCCGCACACCTCCTGCGCATCTTCGGGAGTTGCAACTTCACCGGTACCAATGGCCCATACGGGCTCATAGGCGATGATAGATTTGGCAACTTCCTCCGCGGAAAGATCCTTGAGCATCTCATCAATCTGGCCGAGCACGTACTCGACGTGCGTGCCTTCCTTGCGGATCTCCAGTGCCTCGCCGCAGCACATGATCGGAGTCATGCCAGCGTCCAGAACCTTCTTTGCCTTTTGGCCGATCAGCTCGTTGGATTCGCCATGGTACTCGCGGCGCTCCGAGTGGCCGACGACGACGTAGGTGACGCCGAGCTTGGAGAGCATTGCGGTCGAGACTTCGCCGGTGTATGCACCGGAGTCGTGTACGGAGACGTCCTGGGCGCCGTACTTGATATCGAACTCCTCAGCATCCACGAGGGTCTGTACGGAGCGAATGTCGGTGAACGGTGGAATAACCGCAACCTCGACGTTCTCGTAGTCATGCTTGAGATCCTTGAGGGTCCATGCAAGCTTTTGAACTAGCGAGGTTGCCTCGAGGTGATCGAGGTTCATCTTCCAGTTACCGGCCATAATTGGGGTACGTGCCATGTTTCAGTCCTCCAAAACTGCGATGCCGGGGAGTTCCTTACCCTCAAGGTATTCGAGGGAGGCGCCACCGCCGGTGGAAATGTGGTTGAACTTCTCTTCGTCAAAACCGAGTGTGCGAACGGCTGCTGCGGAGTCTCCACCGCCGACGATGGTGAATCCTTCAGCGTTCTGCATAGCCTCAGCAACGGCGCGCGTTCCCTTTGAGAAAGCGTCAAACTCGAATACGCCCATGGGGCCGTTCCAGACGATGGTCTTCGAGTCTGAGATTGCTTGTGCATATGCCTTGGCGGTCTCAGGACCGATGTCCAGACCCATCTCGTCACTAGGAATAGAATCCGAGGCATGCTCAGAGGCCGGTGAATCCGCCTTGAACTCTGCTGCTGTCACGTTATCCGTGGGAAGCATCAGCTCTACGCCCTTAGCCTTGGCCTTCTCGAGGAACGACTTGGCCGTATCGACCTGATCCTCTTCAAGAAGTGAGGATCCTACCTCGTGGCCCTGCGCCTTGAGGAAGGTGTAGGCCATGCCGCCACCAATGAGAAGACGATCGGCCTTCTCGATGAGGTTCTCGATCACACCGAGCTTGTCCGAAACCTTGGAACCACCGAGGATGACCGTGTAGGGACGCTCAGGGTTCGTGGTTGCCTTTGACAGCGAGTCGATCTCCTTGAAGACGAGTTCGCCTGCCGCCGAGGGCAGTTCCTTAGCGATATCGTAAACGGAGGCCTGCTTGCGGTGGACGACGCCGAATCCATCGGATACGAACGCATCCGCGAGAGCTGCGTATTCCTTGGCGAGCTCTTCGCGCTCAGAATCGGTCTTGGAATCTTCACGGGGATCAAAGCGAACATTTTCGAGAAGGACGACGTCGCCGTCCTCCATCTCCGAGGTGAGACGCTTGGCGTCCTCCCCTACGGTGTCCTTCGCAAGCTTGACATCCTTGTCCAGAAGCTCGGCTAGACGCTTTGCAACTGGTTCGAGTGAAAATTCTGGCTTGACCTGACCCTTGGGGCGGCCGAGGTGAGCCGAGACGATAACTTTCGCACCGGCGTCGGCGAGACGGGTAATGGTGGGAAGTGCGGCGCGGATGCGGCCGTCGTCGGTAATGTTCTTATCGTCATCGAGCGGAACGTTGAAGTCCGATCGAACGAAAACTTTCTTGCCGGCGAGATCGCCGAGCGAATCAATGGTCCTCATTCTTCTCCTTTGTTAGAACGGGAAGTCTTTTCGTGCACAGGCCCGCACATGCGAGGTGCATGCACGGGCCTGTGCGAAGTCATTAGCTAGAAGCTCAGAGCTTCTCGCCAACGAGAACGGTGAGATCAACGAGGCGGCTGGAGTAGCCCCACTCGTTGTCGTACCAAGAAACAACCTTGACCTGGCCGTCGATGACCTTGGTCAGGCCAGCGTCGAAGATCGAGGAGTGCGGATCGGTCTCGATGTCCTTGGACACGATGGGATCCTCGGTGTAAGCAAGAATGCCCTTGAGCGGACCTTCAGCGGCAGCCTTGACTGCAGCGTTGACGGACTCAACGGTAACTTCCTTCTCAGCCTCGAACGTGAGGTCGACTGCGGAACCGGTAGCAACCGGCACGCGGAGCGCGTAGCCATCGAACTTGCCCTTGAGCTCCGGGAGTACCAAGGAAACGGCAGCTGCGGCGCCGGTCTTGGTCGGAACAATGTTGAGAGCGGCAGCACGGGAACGACGAAGGTCGGAGTGCGGGCCGTCCTGAAGGTTCTGATCGGCGGTGTAAGCGTGAACGGTGGTCATGAGACCCTTCACGATGCCGAACTCATCGTTGAGAACCTTGGCAAGAGGTGCAAGGCAGTTGGTGGTGCACGATGCGTTAGAAATGATGTGGTGGTTCTCGGGATCGTAGTCGCCCTCGTTAACACCCATGACGAAGGTTGCATCTTCGTTCTTCGCCGGAGCGGAGATGATGACCTTCTTAGCGCCAGCCTCGATGTGAGCCTTGGCAGCCTCAGCATTGGTGAAGCGACCGGTGGACTCGATGACGATGTCTGCACCGAGCTCGCCCCAAGGCAGCTGTGCCGGATCCTTCTCGGCAAGAGCCTTGAATTCCTTGTCGCCAATCTTGATGGAGTCATCAGTGTAGGTGACGTCCTCATCCAGCTTGCCGAGGATCGAGTCGTACTTGAGCAAGTGTGCGAGAGTCTTGTTATCGGTGAGGTCATTCACCGCAACGATGTCGATGTCGGCACCCGATGCCAAAACTGCACGGGTGAAGTTGCGGCCAATACGTCCAAAGCCGTTAATACCAACGCGAATAGTCACTCTTATCCTCCTTGTGCAGCTTCGTGCACGTAGTGATCATTGAGCGGGTCGCCCCGCATCTCACGAAATCCGAACCGAGCACTTCTCGGGCTCGTCTTTCGATCCGTAATGATTCTACCGTTAAAGAGTCAGTGTGGGCATTTACGGGTCAGATCAAGCGCACTTTTTCACAGTGAGCGGAGTGCATTGAGACGAAAGAGAGACTTTGGCCCCTATCGAGGTGTGCGCTTTGATACACGTTCGGCTTCGTCCACGGCATCCATCGTGTTGGGGATACCGAGTTCGGCTGCACGTTTATCCGCCATCGTGTTGAGACGGCGAAGACGGCCGGCCACCGCATCCTTCGTGGCAGCCGGATTCAGACGCTCCCCAAGGAGGTTCAATGAGTCCTCGGGATACTGGATCCGGAAGTTTCCAGCCTCGCGAAGGTTATCTGGGATGTCGTCTCCGAGGATTTCGAACGCGCGCTTGACACGAATAACAGCCACCACGGCGGCGTCGGCGCTCCTGCGCATATTAGCGTCATCGAAATTCGCGAGCCTATTCGCATGTCCGTGAACTTCACGCTCGGTGCGAAGCTCTTCCCAGCGAATGACAGAATCATGGCCGCCAATCCTGATGAGCATGGATGCGATTGCATCTCCCTCACGAATATCAACGCGGTGTGCACCGCGAGATTGGCGGGCACGATAAGGAATGTCCATACGGCGAGCGAGACCGCCGATCGCATATGCAGCCTCTAGTGAGGGGCAGGTAACCTCGAGGGCAGCGTTACGCCCAGGCTCCATGAGAGTGCCGCGCGCAAGGAATGCACCGCGCCACGCGGCGCTCGCATCCGCCTTGCTGCCTCCAACGATCTGTGGCGCAAGCCCTCTCACCGGCCGCCCTTGGGTGTCGAGAATACCCACCCTGCGGGCAAGACGTTCTCCGTCCTGACTGACGCGAACAATGTAGTGGTTACCATGACGCATGTTGTTCTTCACGGCAATGATTTCCGGCTCAATGCTGTAGACCTTGCGCAGCAATTCCCACAGGTGTCGAGCCGATCCTGGATGAGTCAGTTCAGCTTGAAGTGTGACGAGGCCCGAGTTGATCTGTAGGCCGCCGGCAAACCGAAACATCGTGGAGATTTCGGCAACCATTGACGACGAATTGCCCGGATATACCGTGCAGATTTCATCCTTAACGGATGTAGTCAATGCAGGCATTCACTTCGTCCTCTCTACAGAAAATCGCGAGCTAAATGCCCGCTTATCCAGCTTACCGTGAACTGGGTAGTCCACATTTAGTCAATCTAGAATTCCCCGAAAACCTCACGATATGCAGCGGCGAGGAAAAGCGCATCATGCTTTGCCTCGTCATCCGTCATAGCGAGCCTTTTCGCGACGATCTTCGCACCACAGAGTTCCGCTGCAGCGTTGAGCTCGTCCCACTCCGTAATGGAGTCTGAGTCCACCAGAATAACGTCTAGTTTCAAATCTGGCGAATACTTATGGAATGAGTGGACGTGATCCGCAGCGCTCATCGCACCCGTCTCTGAATCAGGGACCAAATTGAGCACGAGCATCTTTCGCGCCGCCGTTGACTTGACCGCTTGGTGAAGATCCGGCACTAACAGGTGCGGAAGGACCGAGGTGAACCATGAGCCGGGACCGAAAATGACCCAATCAGCCTCGTTAACTGCCGTAATAGCTTCAGGACGTGCAGGTGGATTCTTAGGTTCAAGGCGAACGTCTTCGATGGTCGCCTGACACTTGGCTACAGCGACTTGGCCGCTGACCGTGCGCCTCTCCCCTTCAGAAACAACATCTGCCTCGATCCGAAGGGGCGTTGCCGCCATCGGGATAACGCGCCCCTTCACATCGAGTAGGCGGCCGATAAGATCGAGGCCATCTACGGAATCTTTGAGCTTCTCCCACACGGCAACGATCAGGAGGTTTCCCACCGAATGGCCATCTAGCGGACCGTTTGTGCGGAATCGATGCTGAAGGACGTCACGCCAAGTCTGCCCCCATTCGCCGTCGTCGCACAGTGCCGACAAAGCCATGCGGAGATCTCCGGGAGGAAGAACGTCCATCTCCTGCCGTAGCCGTCCGGAGCTTCCGCCGTCGTCGGCCACCGTAACTATCGCGGTTATGTTGCGGGTGAGATGCCGGAGCGCTGAAAGCGAGGCATAAAGGCCGTGGCCACCACCGAGCGCAACGGCGCGCACACCCCGCGCGCCACTGTTGACATCGTAGACGGACACTACTCACGTCCTAAATCGCGGTGAATAGTGCGGACATTGTGCCCCAGTTTGCGGAGCTTTTCCGATATCGCTTCCGACATGGCAACTGAGCGGTGCTTTCCGCCCGTGCAGCCGATGGCAATGGTGACATACGGTTTGAGCTCATGCACGTATCCCCCAAGGATAGGCGCGATGAGATCGACGTACTTATCCACAAATTCCAAAGCGCCATCAATTCCGAGCACATAGTTACGCACGGGCGCATCGCGGCCGGTAAGTTTGCGAAGTTCTGTCACCCAGTAGGGATTGGGAAGAAAGCGCACGTCAGCAACGTGATCAGCGTCTAGCGGTAGGCCGTACTTGAAACCGAAGGACATGACTGTCAGGTGAAGGTCCGTATCTGCGCTTGTTGCAACTTTTCCGCGAATCTTTCGGGAAAGATCGTGAACTGACAGCGTGGACGTGTCGATATAGATGTCCGCAAGATCCTTCAGCGGGGCAAGGACATCTCGTTCTTTATGAATGCCATCGAGGAGACGCCCACCTTCTTGCAACGGGTGTGGGCGTCGCACGGACTCGTAGCGTTGCACAAGAACCTGATCGGAAGCGTCAAGGAAAAGAACGCGGAACTCGACTTTCGCCGCGGTCAAACCCTCAAGGATTCCTACAAGTTCTTGGAAGTAGTCACGAGAGCGCACATCAACAACCACGGCGAGACGCCGCACGCTGCCAGCAGGAGTCATCAAGCCAGCCATGGCGGAAAGAAGACGCGGTGGCAGATTGTCAACGACGTACCAGCCCAGATCCTCGAGCGTTGCCGCCGCGCGGCTCCGTCCCGCACCGGACATGCCGGTGATAATCAGAATCTCGGGAACCTCCAAATGAGGTAGCTCAGCCTCGGAGTCGAGGTCTGGTATCCCGATCGGAATATTGCCCGTGTCGTTGATATTGCTCATGTCTTCATCGTGCCAGTTTTGTCACGCCTCTGGCGACTTTTCGTCCACCGGCTCATCAGATTGAGGAAATGCTTCTATGATGGTGCGCGCCATGGAAGGTCCGATTCCCGGCACCTGCTCGAGGTCCGCTTGCGAGGCTTTCTTGATCCGAGCGAGTGAGCCAAAATGCTTGAGTAAGGCCTTTTGCTTTGCAGGTCCAAGCCCAGGGATATCATCCATGGCAGAACGAGTCATGGACGATGAACGCTTCTTCCTATGGAAGGTGATCGCGAATCGGTGCGATTCGTCTCGGAGGAACTGAAGCAACCGCAGCGCGGGGGAAGAACGCGACAGGATGACGGGGAACTCGACTCCCGGCACCCAAATTTCCTCAAGGCGTTTAGCCAGACCGATGACTTTTAGGTCAGCGCCAAGCTCATCAATAACCCGCTGAGCGGCATTCACCTGCGGTAGGCCTCCATCGACCACGATGAGGTCTGGTCTGTATGCGAACCTGCGTGGCTGGGATTCATCAACTTCTCCAGCGACCGGCTGGTCATCCGAAGCGTCGTCAGCTGCCGCTCCCTGAGCGAGACGGCTAAGCCGGCGTCGCAATACCTCATCCATCGCTGCAGTATCGTCTCGCGCACCGCTCCCGTCCGGACCACGGACGATGAAGTGCCGGTAATCAGATTTCTTTGCAAGCCCGTCCTCAAACACCACCATGGATCCAACTTGGTTCGTGCCCTGGGTATGGGAAATGTCGTAGCACTCAATCCGCAGTGGCGCGCGGTCAAGATCGAGCCCCTCTCGCAACTCTTCGAGCGCGCGCGAACGCTCGGTGATGTCGCCGGCCCGCTGAAGCTTGTGCCGTTGAAGCGCCTGCATGGCATTCGTATGAACGGTATCGGCCAACTGGGCTTTCAGACCCCGGCGAGGAACACGAATCTTCACCGGGCCGCCACGAAGGTCAGACAACCACTCGGTGAGCACTGATAGGTCACTGGGTAACTCCGGCACCCAGACCTCGCGCGGAACGGCACTAGTTTCTGCGTGAGAGACGTCGTCAACCGATCGTGCCGCTCGCTTCTTTGCTCGAGTCACAGTGGGAGCGTAGGAACCATACACCTGAAGCAGGAGCTGATTGATGAGGCCGGGGCTATCGAGATCCTCGATTGTTGTCACCCATCCACGCTGACCTCGGATTCGGCCACCACGAATGTAGAACACCTGTACGGAGGCCTCGAGTTCGTCCGATTCTAGGCCAAAAACATCTGCATCAACGTCGGAGTCAAGCACAACCGTGTTCTTCTCGACGATCGTCCGCAGCGCAGCCGCGTCGTCTCGCAGGCGTGCGGCTCGCTCAAAATCCTTGTCCGCAGCAGCCTCGTGCATCTCGGAAAGCTTTTGATTGATCAGCTTTTCGCCCGTTCCATCGAGAAATCGCGTGAGGTCCAAGGCGATTTCGCGATGCTCTTCAGCGCTCACTCGATTCACGCAGGGTGCAGCACACTTATCGATATAGCCGTTAAGGCATGGACGCCCAGCCCGCTGTGCATTTCTGAACACTCCCGCAGTGCACGAGCGCATCGGAAACACACGTAGTAAAAGATCTAGGCTTTCTCGAACTGCCCAGACCTTCGTATAAGGACCGTAATATTTATTGCCCTTCCGATGCGCATTTCGCGTGACTGTCACCCGAGGGAACTCCTCCGAAAGCGTGACCGCGAGATACGGATAGGACTTGTCGTCACGGTACATAACGTTGAACCGCGGCGCGAATTCCTTGATCCAGGCATATTCGAGGGTGAGGGCCTCGATTTCGGATCCCACCACAACCCACTGCACGTTCGATGCCGTGAAGACCATCTGGCGGGTGCGGGGATGAAGTAAGGCGGGATCCTGGAAGTAGTTCGAGAGCCGCTGCCGCAAGGACTTTGCTTTGCCCACGTAAACAATCCGGCCGTCGTCGTCAATAAAACGATACACGCCCGGGTTGGCGGGGATATCTCGCGGGCGATAACTCTGCGGGTCAGCCATACTACTTGAGCGTACCGGCCTTCTCGAGAATCGGACGAAGGTAGCGGCCGGTATACGACTCTTCAGTCTTGGCAATCTTTTCGGGGGTTCCTTCGGCGACGACGAGGCCTCCCCCGCGTCCGCCCTCCGGTCCGAGATCGATAACCCAGTCTGCAGCCTTGATGATGTCGAGATTGTGCTCGATCACGATGACCGTATTGCCCTTATCGGTAAGCTCTTGGAGCACGCTCAGAAGCTTACGGACGTCTTCAAAGTGAAGGCCGGTGGTCGGCTCATCGAGCACGTAAACGGTTCGACCAGTGGACCGACGATGCAACTCAGAAGCGAGCTTAACTCGCTGAGCTTCGCCACCGGACAGCGTCGTGGCGGGCTGACCAAGGCGCACATATCCAAGGCCCACGAGCTCGAGCATTTCGAGATAGCGGCTAATCCGGGTAACGTTCGCGAAGAATTCGCGCGCCTCAGAAATCGTCATATCGAGAACTTCGGCCACGTTCTTGCCCTTGTAATGTACCTCGAGAGTTTCGCGATTGTAGCGCGCACCTTGACACACTTCGCAGGGTACATAAACGTCGGGCAGGAAGTTCATCTCGATCTTCAATGTACCATCGCCAGAGCAGGACTCACATCGTCCGCCCTTGACGTTGAAGGAGAAACGGCCCGGTCCGTAGCCGCGAACCTTTGCCTCTTGCGTGTCGGCGAAGATGCGGCGAATCGGATCCCACATTCCGGTGTACGTAGCAGGGTTGGAACGCGGACTTCTGCCGATCGGCGACTGATCCACGTGAACGACCTTGTCGAGTTCGTCAAGACCGGTGACGGTTGAGTGTTTGCCCGGCAATGAACGAGCGCGGTTGAGCTTATTCGCCAGCACGCGATAAAGAATCGTATTGATGAGCGAGGACTTACCGGAGCCGGAAACGCCCGTCACTGCGGTAAGAACACCCACCGGGAACTTGACGCTCACGTTTTGAAGATTGTTTTCCTTCGCGCCAGTGATCGCAATCTGATTCTTCTTATCGATCTTTCGGCGCTTCTTGGGAACCGCAATCTCACGAGCACCCGTAAGGTAGGCGCCGGTGATGGACTCAGGCTGATTGACAATGCCTTCGGGCGGACCGGAGTACACGATGTGACCACCGTGTTCGCCAGCTCCTGGTCCAATATCGACAACCCAATCGGCTTGCCGAATCGTGTCCTCATCGTGTTCAACAACGATGAGCGTATTGCCGAGATCCCGAAGGCGTTCAAGCGCGTCGAGGAGCTTTTCGTTGTCCCTTTGGTGCAGACCGATGGACGGCTCGTCTAATACGTACAGCACGCCCACAAGTCCGGAGCCAATCTGTGTGGCAAGCCGAATGCGCTGAGCCTCACCACCGGACAATGTTCCAGCAGAACGTGACAGCGTCAGGTAGTCCAGGCCCACGGACACAAGAAACGTTAGTCTTTCAACAATCTCGCGGAGTACCTGCTTGGCGATCTTGGCTTGACGCGTTCCCAGCTCAAGACCTTCGAGGTACTGGAGAGCCTCGATAATTGGCAGATCGGTCAGTTCGGCAATGTTAAGCTCCCCGACGCGCACAGCCAATACCTCTGGACGCAGGCGCGCTCCCCCACACACGCTGCATGTCACTTCGCGCATGAATCCTGCATAGCGGTCTCTCGACCAGTCAGAATCCGTCTCGTCGTGCTTGCGCTTAACGAAATTAAGTACACCTTCAAAGCCAGTGGAGTAGATCTTCTCGCGACCCCAGCGGTTCTTGTACTTGACCTTGACCTTGTAGTCGTGGCCATGCAAGATCGCTTCTCGCACATGCTCAGGAAGCTCCTGCCACGGCGTGTCCGTAGAGAAACCCATCTCCTCACCGAGTCCGGCGAGTTGGCGCATGTGGTAATCGCGCGCCGTTGAGGACGCAGTGACTGACCACGGCACAATCACGCCCTCGTTAATGGAAAGGCTCTCGTCTGGTACCACAAGCTCTGCGGAGACTTGCACCTTGAAGCCGATGCCATCGCACTCCGAGCATGCACCGTAGGGTGCGTTAAACGAGAACGTGCGCGGCTCGATTTCCTCGAGTTCGAGAACGTGGTTGTTCGGGCAGGAGCGCTTCTCTGAGAAACGGCGCTCCCTGCCGGGGGCGTCGTGGTCCAGGTCCACAAACTCAACGACAACCAGACCTTCGGCGAGCGTGAGTGCGGTCTCGACAGAGTCGTTAAGTCGGCTCCGGATGCCATCGCGGATGGCGAGACGATCGACCACCACGTCGATGTCATGTTTCTTGGTCTTGGCTAGCTGCGGAGTATCTTCGAGACGCTTAATCTCCCCGTCAACGCGTGCGCGAGAATAGCCCTGAGCCACGAGATCCTTGAAGAGCTCGATGTGCTCCCCCTTGCGTCCGCGAATAACTGGCGCGAGGATTTGGAATCGCGTGCCTTCCTCTAGCTCGAGAAGGCGGTCCACAATCTGCTCGGCGCTCTGTGCTTCAATCAGCTCGCCACAGACGGGACAGTACTGCGTTCCGGCGCGTGCGAAAAGAAGGCGAAGGTAGTCATACACCTCGGTAATCGTGCCGACAGTGGAACGTGGGTTCCGGTTGGTGGACTTTTGATCGATCGAAACGGCGGGCGAGAGCCCCTCAATGAAGTCGACGGCAGGTTTATCCATTTGACCAAGGAACTGACGAGCATAGGCAGAGAGGGACTCGACGTACCTGCGTTGTCCCTCGGCAAAGATGGTGTCGAATGCCAGTGACGACTTTCCGGATCCCGACAGTCCGGTAAAGACCACCATCTTGTCACGCGGAATATCGAGCGTGACGTTTTGAAGATTGTGCTCGCGCGCACCTTGAATATGAATGTGTTCATGCATCGTTACCAGCTTACTGACAGGCTCCGACCAGAACCATGGCACGATGTCGACGGATTCCTCACATCGACTCTAAGATGGGCATCATGAGCATCTACGCAATCACCTATTCCTATGATCCCGAGCGTCTCGATGATATCGTCGCCACCCGCCCCGAGCACCGAGCCTTCCTTCGCGGCGTATTTGAGGCCGGCGATCTTCTCGCATCCGGACCACTGGGAGATTCTGGCGCTCTTCTCATCGTCCAAGCTGATTCGGAAGATGCAGCTCTTCAGGCCCTGGTTGACGATCCATTCAATTCTGCTGGACTCATTGTGCAGACGACCGTAGCTCTCTGGAAGCCCGTGTTCGGCCCGTGGAGCGAACTTGCTTAAGTTCCGGCCGGATCCTCTCATCACCGGCATCGTCGTCGCCCTTCTTGCAGGCCTTTTTCTTCCCGTATCCGACGACGTCGCCCGCATACTTTCCATTGTTGCCGACGTAGGTGTTGGCGCAGTCTTCTTGGTCTACGGCATGCGATTACCGACCTCCGAGGTCGTGCGAGGGTTGCGCAACGTTCGGCTCCAAGGTGCCGTTCTCGTATCAACCTACGTCCTCTTTCCCCTGTTGGGATTCGCGCTTTATTGGTTGACCGGGGACATCATCGGAATCTCATTTGCTACGGGACTGCTTTATCTTTCTCTGCTGCCGTCAACGGTTCAATCCTCCGTTACCTTTGTGTCGATAGCCCGCGGAGACATCGCAGGAGCGGTGTGTGCTGCGACGATCTCGAACATCCTTGGCATGTTTCTGACGCCCGCGCTCGTGCTCCTCTTCATGAACGTCGAAGGAGCGTCAACAGGAGGATTCCAATCAGTTCTTTTAAAGCTGCTCCTTCCCTTCATCGTTGGTCAGCTGCTCCAACCCTTCGTCGGAAACTGGATTCGAAGCCATCGGTCACTGACCAAAACGGTGGATTATACGGCGATCATTTTGGTGGTCTTTTCGGCCGTCGTCAAAGCAACAAACGATGGAGCTTGGAGTTCCGTGACCGTGGGTGGTTTCGCCGTGCTTTTCGTCGTGCTGATCATCTTGTTGGTTCTCATGCTTCTTGCCACATGGTTTATTGGAAAGCCATTGAAGTTGCCCCGGGCAGAGCGCATTGTGGTACTGATGTGTGGTTCAAAAAAGAGCCTTGCCACAGGTCTACCTATGGCAAAGGCTCTCTTTGATCCCGCTCTAGTCGGCGCGATTGCGGTTCCGGTAATTATCTTCCACCAGATCCAACTCATGGTGTGTGCGGTGATCGCACGCAGGCTTGCACGAGGCGAAACCGAATAAACCTTGCGCTGCTCGTCACTCACGGGTACGAACAGCGCAACGGTCTTTCCAACGCTAATCTGCCAGCAGTCGACCGCCTAGAATGTTAGCGGCGGAAGTCCTGCCCTTTGTCGTCGTTCTCGAGAAATGCGTTTTCGCTCCGCTGTGCGGAATCCGTTTGGGTGCGGTCACGAGACTGATCGATAGATCCCTCACCTGAGTACTGAGTCGGCTCGGGACGACGACGTTCGCGTGGCCCGATCTGGGCAGCTTCTTCTGCTGAGGTGGGAACCTCTACGTTTTGCCGGCGTGCACCGATGATAGATGCGACGACAGTAACGAAGATCGCTCCGACAATGAATCCGACTGAGAAAAGGATGTCTGGCTCTGGAATAGCTTCGAACATGTCGTACGCGTGGAAAGCGTGAAGGAGGAGCTTGAAGCCGATGAAGGCCAAAATAGCCGCGAGTCCGTAATGGAGGTAAATCAGCTTGTCGAGCAGCCCGTCCACAAGGAAGAACAGCTGACGCAGACCAAGCAGCGCAAACGCGTTAGCTGCGAAGACGATGAAAGGTTCCTTGGTCAGGCCGAAAATTGCCGGAATAGAGTCCACCGCGAACAGCAGGTCGATCGAGCCGATCGAGATGATGCAGAGCATCATCGGTGTGATCCAGGTAGCACCATCTCGACGGATAACCATCTTGTCACCTACGAAACCGTTGGTTACATGGAACATTCGCGATGCAATTCGCGTGAGGAAGTTGGGCTTGTAGTCCTCTGATGGGTCTTGAGCGTCAGGGTCTTTACGTTCTCTTCCCTCTTGGATTCCGTCCCAAATCTGTTTTCCAGCCGTGTAGAGCATCCACACACCGAAGATAAAGAAGATCCAGATGAAACGCTCGATTAGTGCGGCGCCAATAAGAATGAAGATCAAACGCATGATCAGCGCGATCACGATGCCCCACATGAGCACCTTTTGCTGATAAATCCGCGGAACCTTGAACGCCGCGATCACGATAATGAATACGAAGATGTTATCGAGTGATAGCGCCTTTTCGGTGACGTATCCGGCGAAGTACTCGGTCGCAAATTGACCGCTGTGCCGGAAGTACATAATCCCGCCGAAAATGAGGGCGATGGCGATGTAGAAGGTAGACCATAGTGCGGCCTCCTTCAGCGTGGGTTCGTGAGGTTTTCTCACGTGCCCCAGAAGGTCCCACATCACGAGGGCGATAATGATGGCACCAAGTGCAAACCACTCCCACAGATGAACTTCCATGGCGGCTTCTGCACTGGTTTGCGTCACGATGGGCGCAATGTTGACGAAAGAATCAAGCATTATTCTGAAGTCCTTTTCCGGTACTACTGAGAAATACCGGAGGTCTCTTCCCGCCATTTGCGGTAGTGGCCTCGACCCGGACGCTGGGCGTCGTAATGACGAGTCGATGTTTCGTGGGAATACTCCCCTCCGCTGCGACTAGCTTACGGCAATAATGCCTAAATTCGCCGAAGCAGTTTTATGATTCCGGCGACACGTGATCAGGAACTCGCCTGCTTAATCGCTCTAAGCTCGCGTTTGACGTCTTCAATTTCGTCGCGAAGTCGCGCTGCGAGCTCGAATTGGAGCTGCTCGGCTGCCGCGTGCATTTGCAGGGTAAGCTCCTCGAGAAGATCCGCAATTTCCTTTCCGTCTTCAGGAAGACGGTCCACGACGGACTTCTCTTTGCGATAGCCGCCTTCGAGAAGCGTCTCGGTATCCACGTCCTCACGCGCCAGCATGTCAGTGACATCGGCGATCTTCTTCCGTAGCGGAGTGGGATCAATTCCGTGTTCCTTGTTGTACGCAAGCTGCTTATCACGACGTCGATTGGTCTCCTCAATCGCTTCCTTCATATTCGGCGTGACTGAGTCGGCATACATATGAACCTGGCCCGATACGTTTCGTGCTGCTCGGCCGATGGTCTGAATGAGGGAGGTGGTCGATCGCAGGAATCCCTGTTTGTCCGCATCGAGGATCGCCACAAGTGATACCTCCGGGAGGTCAAGACCTTCTCGGAGTAGGTTAATTCCCACGAGCACGTCGAACTTACCGAGCCGAAGCTCGCGCAGCAGCTCCACTCGGCGAAGCGTATCGACGTCGGAATGCAGGTACTCAACTTTCACACCGCGCTCAGCGAGGTAGTCGGTCAAGTCTTCTGCCATCTTCTTCGTCAACGTCGTGACAAGAACACGCTCATCTCGGTCCACGCGCTTCCGAACCTCTTCGAGGAGATCATCGATCTGGCCCTTCGTCGGTTTGACCACAACTTCCGGATCCACAAGGCCGGTGGGGCGAATAATCTGCTCAACGAATCCATCCGACTGTTCCATCTCGTACTTACCCGGGGTGGCAGACAGATAGACAGTTTGGCCGATGCGCTCAAGAAACTCCGTCCACTTGAGCGGACGGTTATCCATCGCCGACGGCAGCCTGAAGCCGTGCTCCACCAGCGTTCGCTTGCGCGACATGTCCCCCTCATACATCGCGCCAATCTGTGGAACGGTCACGTGCGACTCATCAATGATCAGCACGAAGTCATCCGGGAAATAGTCGAGAAGCGTGTTGGGAGGCGTGCCGGGTCCACGTCCGTCAATATGCCGAGAATAGTTCTCGATGCCCGCACAGGAACCGAGGTTGCGCATCATCTCCAGATCGTAGGTGGTGCGCATTTCGAGGCGCTGGGCCTCCAGGAGCTTATTTTGATCACGCAAATCCTCAAGGCGATGCTGAAGCTCATCCTCGATTGAGGTCATGGCCTTGCCCATGCGTTCGGGGCCCGCAACGTAGTGAGAAGCTGGGAAAATGTGAGCGTGGTTGGATTCGCGAATAACGTTTCCGGTAAGTGGATGCAGGAGCGAAATGGCATCAATCTCATCCCCGAAGAACTCCACGCGCACAGCAAGTTCCTCGTACACCGGAATGATCTCAACCGTATCTCCGCGCACCCGGAAAGTTCCGCGCGTAAAGGCCATGTCGTTACGCGTGTATTGCATCAGCACGAACTGTTTGAGCAGGTCATCACGATCAAGCTGCTGCCCAACTTCAAGCTGAACCATCCGGTCCACATACTCCTGCGGAGTTCCGAGACCATAAATACAGGAAACCGATGCAACCACAACAACATCACGCCGTGTCAGAAGGGAGTTCGTTGCCGAATGTCGAAGGCGCTCTACCTCATCGTTGATCGAAGAGTCCTTCTCAATAAAGGTGTCGGTTTGTGGTACGTACGCTTCTGGCTGGTAGTAGTCGTAGTACGAGACAAAGTATTCGACTGCGTTGTTCGGCAGTAGGTCGCGGAACTCTGCCGCCATCTGGGCTGCCAGCGTTTTGTTGGGTTCAAGAATCAGTGTGGGACGCTGAATCTTCTCCACCAGCCACGCCGCTGTAGCTGATTTGCCAGTACCGGTAGCGCCGAGAAGCACGATGTCTTTCTCGCCCGCGTTGATGCGGTCAGCCAATTCCGCAATTGCCGTGGGCTGATCGCCCGATGGAGTGTATTCAGATATGACCTCAAAGGGGGCGTCTTGACGAATGATGTCGGAAACTGGGCGCATATTGTCAGGCTACCCCTCTGCTCCGACACCCTCCAGTCACCACGTCAGGGCTATGCTCACGGCGGGATTTGCCGCTCTCGCTTCACTTGGGCCGGCAAAGAGCCAGCCAGCCGAACGCAGATCCGCCTCACTTGGTTGAACCTCGGCAACTAACGCCGTCCCGTCCAGTTGGCAATCGATACCGCGAGCGATCAGACGACGACGATGCAGATCGATCTCCGACCGAAGCTCGATGCCGTGCGGCGGGTTGGCCGTGCTGTGATCGTCTTCGGGATTGTGGCCGGTCAGAGCGTGCCGAAACGGCAGCACCCAGTGGTCCCACAGCCACCTCACTCTTACCCTCAGCTCATCTTCAGAGCCATCATTCGACATGACAACGTCGCTAATGGCTGCCCGTTCCGCGTCGGTTACCTGCGAATCGATTCGACACTTGGCGTCGGCTTCGGTCATACCGCGGATTTCTACCATGCGGCTGATGCGAACAGATTCGTCGGCAACAACCGAAATATTGGCTACCGTAGAAAGCTCACGTTTGGTTCCCACCAGAAGTGGCACATCGTAGATAACAACTGAGTCAGGCTCGAACTGAGCGAGGCGTTCTTCAAAAAGTTCCCCCACACGGGGGTGCGTGATGCTATTGAGCCGTGCCAGCGCGTCGTCGTCGCCAAAAACGATGCTCGCGAGTCGTGAGCGATCGAGCGATCCGTCGTCCAGCAGAACGTGGGAGCCCCATTCGCGTTCAATATCGGATAGCGCTGGCTGTCCTGGCGCAACCACATCACGGGCAAGGACGTCGGCATCGATGACATGGGCACCAAGTTCCTCGAAGTGACGGGCTGCCAACGATTTACCGGAGGCAATTCCACCGGTGAGCGCCAAGGTCAGCACAGCTCGTCACCGCTAAGCAGTTGTGAGATCAAGAAAGTCACTAGCCTGTAGCCGGTTTCCAGGTCGAGGTAGTCCTCCGATGGAAGGTGAAGGAAGCCGGCACGCGAAGATGTCTGAATTCCTGTGTAGAGGGCCGTATTGCACACGTAAAGTCCGGCTGTCAGAGATTCTTCGAGCATAAACCCGGCGGACTTAGCCGCCGCGACAAGCGATTTCACCGGAATAGTTGCTTCCAAAGCCAACGGGCCATCCGAGATTTGCTCATCCAAGGCGATGAAGCCAGAATTATCCGGATGAGCTGAATCCATCCGGTTCATAGCGAGCCGCTCCAATGTGGCAACCTTCCGATCCGCCGCGAGCCCGAGTGCAAGGTGAACGTCGTGGTGTCCCAGATCTTGAATTCGTTGACGTGCGCCCCGATACTCAACAGGCAACACGTCAATCTTAACCTCGGTGAATGATGGGTCTTTCTGAAGCCGCTCTGCGATGGCTTCAGTAGGATTCGAGGCATTCTCTCCAAATGCTCCGAAGGCTGTAATCAGCATGGGGCTACGTCCATTTCGTCGAAGGCATACGTGTCTATGGTAAAGAAAAGAGGGGCCTTTCGGCCCCTCTTCCCTTAACTAGATTAGTTACCAGTCAGCTTCTCACGAAGTGCTGCTAGAGCCTCGTCAGATGCAAGCGTGCCTGAAGCATCGTTGCCGGACGAGTAGGACGTCTGTGCAGGCTCGCCCTGCTCAGCTGCCTGTGCAGGAGTGGAAGCTGCTGCTTGGGCGTCGGCCTCTGCTGCCTTGGCCACCTGTGCGCGGTGTGCCTGCCAGCGGGACTCTGCCTCTGCGTACTCGGCTTCCCAAGCTGCCTGATTCTCCTCGTAGCCCTCGAGCCACTCGTTAGTCTCAGGATCGAAGCCTTCTGGGTACTTGTAGTTACCAGCTTCGTCGTACTCAGCGGACATGCCGTACAGCGAAGGATCGAAGTCATCAGAGTTCGGATCCACGCCCTCGTTAGCCTGCTTGAGCGAGAGGGAGATGCGACGGCGCTCGAGATCGATGTCGATCACCTTCACGAAGGCGTCGTCACCAACCTTGACGACCTGCTCGGGCAGATCGATGTGGCGCTGTGCAAGCTCGGAGATGTGTACAAGACCCTCGATGCCGTCTTCGACGCGAATAAACGCGCCGAATGGGACGAGCTTCGTAACCTTGCCCGGCACGACCTGGCCAATGGTGTGGGTGCGTGCGAAGGTCTGCCACGGATCCTCTTGGGTGGCCTTGAGCGAGAGCGAAACACGCTCGCGATCCATGTCGACTTCGAGAACCTCGACGGTGACAGGCTGACCAACCTCGACAACCTCGGACGGGTGGTCGATGTGCTTCCACGACAGCTCGGAGACGTGAACGAGACCGTCTACGCCACCAAGGTCAACGAACGCACCAAAGTTGACGATGGACGAGATAACGCCTTCGCGCACCTGGCCCTTCTGGAGGGTGTTGAGGAAGTGGGAGCGAACCTCAGACTGGGTCTGTTCAAGCCAGGAACGACGGGAAAGAACGACGTTGTTGCGGTTCTTGTCCAGTTCAATGATCTTGGCTTCGATTTCCTTGCCGATGTAAGGCTGGAGATCGCGAACGCGACGCATCTCAACCAGCGATGCCGGGAGGAAGCCGCGAAGGCCGATGTCGAGGATGAGGCCGCCCTTGACAACCTCGATGACGGTACCGGTAACGACGCCGTCTGCTTCCTTGACTTCTTCGATCTTGGCCCAGGCACGCTCGTACTGTGCGCGCTTCTTCGACAGAAGAAGACGACCTTCCTTGTCTTCCTTCTGGATGACAAGGGCTTCGATCTTGTCACCAACTTCGACGACCTCATCAGGGTCGACGTCATGCTTGATGGAAAGTTCCTTGGAGGGAATGACACCCTCGGTCTTGTAGCCGATGTCGAGAAGGACTTCGTCCCGATCGACCTTGACTACCGTACCCTCGACGATATCCCCGTCGTTAAAGTACTTGATGGTCTCGTCAACAGCGGCGATGAGCTCTTCCTCGGTGCCGATGTCGTTGATTGCGACCTCCGGGGTCGTGTTGGAGGTGGTATTAGCGGTCATAGAGTTGGTGACTCCAGCGGTTATAATAGATTGAATATTCGGACAAATGTGACGTCCTGAACGGCCAAAGGCCATACAGCGCGCCAACAGACGAGTCTACGGCTATTTCATGCGAATGGGCAAACGAAATGCTGCCTCTACTTGAAGTGTTCGACACATATTTGCAGGGCATTCACTCAAGGATGATGACATGAATGTGGGACGTGCTCCATTGAATGACGGCGATGACCCGACCGCCGCGAACGAACGATGGTGGGATCGCCACGCCCGCGTGTACTTGAACGATCACGGGGAGATTCTTGGCAGCGCGGAGTTCATCTGGGGACCCGAGGGATTACACGAGGGCGATGTTCACCTGCTCGGGCGAGATTTATCGGGGCGTGACGTCCTCGAAATTGGCTGCGGGGCCGCACAGTGCTCGCGCTATCTCGCGCTTCGCGGCGTCAACGTAGCCGCCTCCGATTTGTCGCAGGAAATGCTCAAGAACGCCGAGCGTCTCAATAGCGATGCGGGCACACAATTTCCGCTCATCCACGCAGATGCCCGCTCGCTTCCATTCGAACCAGAATCGTTCGACGTCGTCTTCACATCATTTGGTGTACTGCCTTTCGTTCCCAATCTCGCCGACGTCCACCGCGAGGTGGCCCGCTTGCTGCGGCCAAGTGGAACGTGGGTGTACTCTGCCATGCATCCGGTGCGCTGGATGTTCCCCGATGACCCGACGCGCAAAGGCATGGGCGTACGCCATTCCTATTTTGATCACGAGCCGTATCTTGAACGCGGCGGTGTTCTTGACTATGCCGAATTCCACCACACGTTGGCTGACCACATGAATTCCCTAAGTGATTCGGGATTCATCGTGGACAAAGTTATCGAACCGGAATGGCCCACAGATCGCGAGGTTGTATGGGGAGGATGGGGGCCCGAGCGCTCCCAGTTCATTCCGGGCACGCTCATCGTGCGCTCATTCAGAGCGTAGGTGCCCCGGCTGCGGCTCACATGTTGCGTGTCAGTGTGCGGCCTCTCGCCAGGTGCGACCAACACCGACTCCCGCCGAAAGCGGCACCGACAGATCCCATGCAGATCCCATGTTCTCTCGCACGATTGCTTCGACTCGTTCTGCTTCTTCAGCCACCACTTCGAGCACGAGTTCGTCATGTACTTGCAGGAGCATTCGCGAGGTTAATCCTTCGTCAAGAAGTGCCTGCTCCACACGTTTCATTGCGAGCTTGATAATGTCTGCCGCCGATCCCTGGATGGGAGCGTTGAGCGCCATGCGTTCTGCGGACTCGCGCACCTGACGGTTGGTTGATGTTAGTTCTGGGAGATACCGACGACGGCCGAGCAAGGTTTCCGTGTACCCGTCCTTTCGCGCGCGCTCCACCAGCGAATCAAGGTAGTCCTTCACGCGGCCAAAGCGCCTGAAGTATTCGTTCATGAGCTTTTGCGCTTCCGGAACGGGAATCTTCAGCTGAGCAGAGAGCCCAAAGGCGGACAGGCCGTAAACCAGGCCGTAGCTCATCGCCTTGATACGTGAGCGCTGAGCCGCAGACACCGAGTCTTCGCCAACGTTGAATACTCGTGCAGCCACATAGTTATGGAGGTCTGCACCCGCATTGAATGCAGCGATAAGCTCCTCATCGCCTGATAGATGTGCCATCAGGCGCATCTCGATCTGGGAGTAATCGGCGGTCATGAGCAGGTCGTAACCTTCGCCGGGAACAAATACCTCGCGGATCTGCAGGCCTTCCTCCGTGCGCGCATGAATGTTTTGAAGGTTCGGCTCCGTGGAGGACAGACGACCAGTTGCAGCAACAGTTTGCTGATAGGTCGTTCGGATTCGACCATCTGGTTGAACTGAACGCTGCAGGCCCTCCACCGATTGACGCAGCTTAATAGCATCCCTATGTGCCAAAAGCCCAGACAAGAACTCTTGGCCGGCAACTGCCGCATCGTCCTCGCGGTGAGCGATCTTGACGAGCAGATCGGCGAGCGCATCTGCATTCGTTGTGTAACCCGATTTCGTCTTCTTCGTTTTGGGCAGATCGAGTTCGTCGAAAAGAACCGCCTGGAGCTGTTTCGGGCTGGACAGATTGACTGAATCATCACCAATAGCCGCGTGCGCACGCCGGGCTGCCTCTTCAACCTTGGCATTGAAGTCTGACCAGAGAGCATCAAGCCTCACTCCATCAACAGCGATCCCGCGCCGCTCCATGGAAGCAAGAATGTTGGATACATCCAGTTCGAGCTCAACAAGATTTTCGTTCTGGCCCTGCTTGTCCAGTTCGTCAACGAATGCCTCTCGAAGATCATGAAGAGCCGCGGCGCGTGGTGCTAGGTCGTCGTCAACAAGGCTTCCATCTGGAGCAATACCGAGCGTGTCAGATTCTCCGAGCTGAGAAAGATCGATCGCTAGGTAGCGCTGGGCAAGATCGTCAACGTCGTAACGCCGCTGATCGGGGTGTAGGAGATAGGCGTCAAGTTCCGTATCAGCAACAACGCCGTGGAACTGCTTACCCATCCCGTACCAGGCGTGGGACAAGCCCTTTGTACCGTGGCCGATCTTCCGTTCAGAATCGTCCGCAAGGAACTCGCTAAGCGCAACGTCGTCGTCAGCTGAAAGTTCGGCGGGCGTACCGAAAATGGCCGTGCCATCTTCAGCTGCAACGGCAAAACGCGAGACCTCCCCGTGCCCCGGCCGGGTGTCCCCTTCGATGACGATTGAGAAAATGCCCGGATGTTCTTCGAGGAAGGCGGAGAATAGGGTGGAACCAACAGGGATTGCCTTCGCCTCACGCAGAGTTGACTCAGCTGAGGCGGGTGCGTCCTCGCCTTCACCGCGCATGGTGAGTTCGCTCAGCACCCGGGTTCGAAGCTGGGTGAAGTCGAGGGCGTTAAAGAGATCGTGGAGGTCTTCGCGGGCTACTCCTTTAGGTTCGAAGTCCGCGAAATCCTCGCCAATCTCAAGATCGGTAACGAGACGATTGAGCTTCCTGTTGAGTCTCACCTGTTCGGCGTGTGCGCGAAGGCTCTCCCCCGCCTTACCCTTGATGTCGTCCGCATGGTCAAGAAGTTCGGTAAGCCCGCCATACTGGTTCAACCACTTGGCGGCAGTCTTCGGCCCGACGCCGGGAACGCCCGGCAGGTTGTCCGCCTTTTCACCAACCAGTGCAGCTAGATCAGAATAGAGTTCCGGACGTACTCCCGTTCGCGCTTCAACCACATCGGGCGTCATGAGCAACATCTGAGATCTCGGCATGGGGTAGACAACCGAGACTTCGTCGTTGACCAGCTGATACGAATCCTTGTCTCCTGACGCAATGAACACCTTCATGCCCTCGTCCCTGCCGCGTGCAGCGAGTGTGGCAACGATGTCGTCAGCCTCGAAATCCTCCTCGGTCAGCCACGCAATTCCGATGGTGTCCAAGACTTCCTTGATGACGCCGATTTGGCCCTTGAACTCTTCGGGAGTTTGGGCGCGGCCACCTTTGTATTCCGTGTATTCGCGGGTTCGGAAAGTGCCACCGGGAAGATCGAAAGCTACAGCAACGTGAGTGGGGCTGTAATCCTTCATCAATCTCAGCAAGGTCGACGTGAATCCGTGGACCGCATTCGTATACTGCCCTTGAGCTGTACGAAATGAATCGGCAGGGAGCGCAAAGAACGAACGGAATGCCATCGAATGGCCGTCGATGAGAAGAAGCGTTTTGTCAGTCACAGCCTCTACCCTAATGGTTCACCCCGACAATGCGCGAGGAGCACCGAATCTGATGGACTATCGTAGAGCTATGAACCAAACCGAATCAACGCCTGCCCTACAGCCTCAGCCCGGACAACTCGGCTACGCCATGCATCTCGAGGTGCTCGCGCAAGACGAGCGAAGCGTCGTCATTCGAATTCCGGTGGAAGGCAACACGCAGCCGTTCGGAATCCTGCATGGCGGTGCGAACGGCGTGCTCGTGGAAGAAGCCGCATCTCGGCTTGCCTATATGAACTGCCCCGATGGCCGGTTGCCAGTGGGAACAGAACTCAACGTGTCACAGCTTCTGGCGAATACCGCGGGCTTTGCGACCGCCACGGCGAGCGTCATTAAGGTCGGGACGAATTCGATGACGGCTCACGTGGAGGTTGTGAACGACGACGGCGAACTTACCGCTGTTGGCCGACTCACCTGTGTCTTTGTACGCCGTTGAGTGTCCTCGCGGCACGTTCGAAATTCTGGAGCTGACTAGTTGCCGACTTGGTCGACGACAGCGTCTGCAACCTCACGCATCGTTAGACGACGATCCATGGAAGTCTTCTGAATCCAGCGGAAGGCTTCAGGTTCTGTCAGACCCATCTTGTCCTGGAGAAGACCCTTGGCACGATCGATCCTCTTGCGAGTTTCGAATTGCTCACTGAGTGAACTAACCTCGGCCTCCAGCGAGATGATCTCCTGGTAGCGCGAGAGCGCGATTTCTACGGCCGGAATGAGATCAGCCGGTGTGAATGGTTTGACTACGAAGGCCATCGCTCCGGCATCGCGGGCGCGATCGACAATCTCCTTCTGCGAGAAGGCGGTGAGCATAACAACAGCGCACCGCTGCTCGGCCATAATGCGCTTAGCTGCGGTGATGCCATCGATACCAGACATCTTGACGTCCATGACGATGAGGTCAGGCTCGAGCTCGGCTGCGAGTTGCATTGCTTCTTCACCGCTACCGGCTTCACCCACGACCGTATAGCCGGCTTCCTTCAGGGTTTCGACGATGTCGAGTCGGATGAGTGTTTCGTCTTCGACGACGAGAGCTCGAACTGTGCGAGGATCAGTGCTATCTGCAAGTTTCTCAACCTCTGAATCCGCGATGGTTGAGGGCGTTTGAGAATCATCCTTCGTCACGTTGCCTCCTTTGGCAAAGTCCACCAATGCCCATCAAAAGATGGCGCTCATCAATGCTGTCATTGATAGTGCTCCCGGCGGGACTCGAACCCGCATGCCTTTCAGCGCTGCATTTTGAGTGCAGTGTGTCTGCCAATTCCACCACAGGAGCGTTTGCCTCGGCACCAGCGATTTTATCGCACTGACGGCCCGGGGCTAAAACAGTGTGCTAGGAGCCTAATCACATGTGACCAGGCAAGGTCTCACCCATCTTGTGAATTCGAATCGTGTTCGTGGAGCCTACCTGGCCAGGAGGCATACCGGATACGATCACCACTCGATCACCGTCGATCGCCATGCCGCGCTCACGAAGGATCGCATCCACCTGATTGACCATGTCATCGGTGTGCTGAACCTGTGGCACGTTGAGCGTTTCAACGCCCCACGTCAAGGCAAGCTGCTTGCGGATATCCTCGGAGGGGGTGAAAACGAGCAGTGGGATCCGAGCACGAAGACGTGCCATGCGGCGCGCCGTTTGGCCGGAGGACGTAAAGACCGCAAGGAACTTAACCCCCAGCGCCTCGCCAATATCCATCGCCGAGCGGGTGATAACTCCGTTACGGGTGCGGTGAAGGTTACCGATCTTCGGAATGGTTTCGAGACCGTGATCTTCGGTGAACTCAATAATCGACGCCATTGTCTGTACGCAGATAACCGGGTACTTACCGACCGAAGTCTCACCCGAGAGCATGACGGCGTCGGCGCCATCGAGAATGGCGTTGGCACAGTCCGAGGTCTCTGCGCGAGTCGGTGTAGGCGAACTAATCATCGACTCGAGAACCTGCGTGGCAACGATGACCGGCTTTGCGTTTCGACGAGCGATGTTAATAGCGCGCTTCTGGACGATAGGGACCTGCTGAAGCGGAAGCTCCACACCGAGGTCACCACGTGCGACCATAATGCCGTCGAAGGCATGAACGATATCTTCAAGAACATCGACTGCCTGTGGCTTTTCAATCTTTGCGATCACCGGGATACGACGACCAACGCGGTCCATGACTTCATGAACGTCGTCAATATCAGATGCCGAGCGAACAAAAGACAGGGCGCACAGGTCAGCACCATATTCGAGGCCCCATTCGAGGTCCTCTTTATCCTTTTCAGAAAGCGCGGGAACCGACACCGCTACTCCCGGTAGGTTCACGCCCTTGTTATTGGACACGGTACCGCCAACGATTACCTCGGTGCGCACCTGGGGTCCGTCCACCGAGAGAACTTGGACTTGTACCTTGCCGTCATCAATCAAAATACGGTCACCGGGCGAACAGTCGCCAGGCAGGCCTTTGAATGTGGTTGATACGAGGTCCTTGTCACCCGGCACATCTTCAGTGGTAATCGTGAAGATATCTCCCTGCTCCAAAAGAACGGGGCCTTCAGCAAATCGTCCAAGGCGAATCTTTGGACCCTGCAGGTCCACGAGTACGGCAACGGGCTGATCAAGCTCTTCCGAAGCCTCGCGCACCCAGTTGATGCGCTCCTCATGCTCCGCGTGGCTGCCGTGGGAGGCATTAATACGGGCAACGTTCATTCCAACTTTAACAAGCTCGACGATACGTTCTTTTGATCCGGTGGCTGGTCCTAGTGTGCAGACAATCTTGGCTCTACGCATGATTCCACCTTACCTGATAGAGAGGCTAGGAGGCAGACGGCTCGGAAGACTCTTCCGAGACAGTGTCCAACGCCTCGCCGTCTTCCGACGGGTTATTCCGGTTTGCGTGATCTTTCGCATCAGAGGGGTCGATATATATATCAGCGAGTTGTGGATGCCGCTTAAGCCGACCTGTCAGCCACACAAATGTGATCGCAGCGGCAAGGAAGATGATGACCGACGTCCACACGTTCAGTCGCAAACCAAGAACTGTCTGTGCTTCATCGATCCGGAGCATTTCAATCCAGACCCGACCAAGCGTATACAGCATGACGTAGGAGACGATGACCTGGCCTCCGCGCAGGTTGAACCTTTTCTCCAGCCAAATGAGCAGCGCTGCCGCTGCTAGACACCACAGAAGTTCGTACAGGAATGTCGGGTGGAACGTGGTCCCGGCGTCGTACCCAGCGGGAATTCGCTCCGGCGAAATCTCAAGGCCCCACGGGAGATCGGTTGGTCCGCCGAAGAGTTCCTGGTTAAACCAGTTACCCAAACGGCCGATCGCCTGTGCGACAAGTATGCCAGGAGCCAGCGCATCTGCGAATGGTCCGAAGCGTAGATTTCGGCGTCGTAATGCGATATACGCACCAATAGCACCCACGGAAATGGCACCCCAAATACCCAGTCCACCTTCCCAAATCCGGAAAGCCTTAAGCGGATCTCCACCTTCGCCAAAGTAGGGATCGGGCGTCGTGATGACGTGGTAAAGGCGCGCGCCAACGATTCCAAAAAGAACCATCCACACCGTCACATCGAGAGTGACTTCCTCCGGTCCGCCCTTCTTTCGGTAGCGTCGGTCGCCCATGTAGTAGGCGACTACGATGCCAATCACAATCGCAATGGCGTAGGCCCGCAACGGTAGCGGTCCGATCATCCATTCGGATTGGGAGGGTGAGGGGATGGAGATGGGAAGCACAGGTAACTCCTTGACCTAGCGTGCCGTATGAATGCCTTCAGCAATGTCTGCTGCGACTGCCGTGATGGCGCTGATACCAGCCTTGGGATCGGCGTCGTTGTCGAGGAGCGCCTTGACAAGAGCCGAGCCGACGATCACGCCGTCCGCATACGATCCCACTTCGAGAGCCTGTTCCTTGTTCGACACGCCGATACCGACGGCGACGCGCTCAGCACCCTGCGTGCGCGCTCGTTGGACGAGACCTTCTGCATCTGAACCAACATCCGATTGAACGCCCGTCACTCCCATGCGCGAGGCCGCATAGACAAATCCGCGACTAGCTTTTGCCGTGATTGAAATTCTTTCGTTGGTCGACGACGGAGCAACGAGGAATACCTTGTCGAGACCGTACTCGTCAGCTGCGGCGATCCACTCCCCCGCCTCTTCCGGGATGAGGTCTGGCGTGATGAGTCCAGCGCCTCCCGCATTAGCCAAATCCCGCGCAAAATTGTCGACGCCGTACCGCAGGACGGGGTTGAAGTAGGTCATGATCAGCACAGCCGCGCCGGTGGAGGCGACTTCCTCGACGGCACGGAACATGTCGGCACGTTTGACCCCGCGATCAAGTGCGGCCTGCGCGGCCTCTTGAATGATCGTTCCGTCCATTGATGGATCGGAGTACGGAAATCCCAGCTCGATGATGTCTACGCCAGCGTCAACGATCGCCTTAGCCGCGTCGATCGACCCTTGAACTGAGGGATAACCAACCGGCAGGTATCCGATGAACGCTGGGTGTCCCTCAGCTAGGGCCCGGTCAATGACGTCTCCTGAATACACGCTCATTGGCGTTCCTTTCCGAGCCCGAAATACGTGGCGGCCGTTTCCATATCCTTATCGCCACGTCCAGATAGAGAAACGAGGATTGTGGGCGGCTGATCGCCGGCCTCTTTCGCTTCTCGTCCCAGACGCATGGCACCCGCAAGTGCGTGGGCTGACTCGATGGCGGGGATGATGCCCTCGGTGCGGCTGAGCAGAGCAAAAGCTTCCATCGAAGCGGAATCCGTGATGGGCCAGTACTCAGCGCGTCCGATGTTTGCGAGCCACGCATGCTCAGGTCCCACGGCGGGATAGTCGAGGCCGGCTGAAATTGAATGCGACTCGATGGTTTGCCCGTCTTCGTCCTGAAGAAGGAAGGTTTTTGCGCCATGGAGCACGCCAACGGTGCCGCCGGTGATTGACGCGGCGTGACGATCGGTGTCTACTCCATCGCCGGCTGCTTCACATCCAATTAACCGCACTGTTGGATCATCGAGGAACGCGTTGAAAATTCCGATGGCATTTGAGCCACCGCCCACGCATGCGAGAACGGCGTCGGGAAGTTCGCCAGTAAGATCAAGCACCTGTGAACGTGCCTCTTCGCCGATGATCTTTTGCAGGTCACGAACAAGGGATGGGAATGGGTGCGGCCCCGCGGCAGTTCCGAAAAGGTAATTGGTGGTTTCAACGTTCGTCACCCAGTCGCGGAAAGCCTCGTTGATCGCGTCTTTAAGTGTCCGCGAGCCGTTATTGACAGCAATAACGTTCGCGCCCAGCAATTCCATTCGCGCAACGTTGAGAGCCTGCCGTTCGGCGTCAATCTCCCCCATGTATACCGTGCAGTCGAGTCCCAGCAGTGCGGCTGCCGTGGCCGTGGCAACACCATGCTGGCCCGCGCCGGTCTCTGCGATCACACGCTTCTTGCCGAGCGCTCGTGTGAGGAGAGCCTGACCAAGAACGTTGTTGATCTTATGCGAGCCCGTGTGGTTGAGGTCCTCGCGCTTGAGGATAATTCGTGCCCCGCCGCAGTGTTCACCAAAACGCTTGGCTTCGGTAATGATTGACGGACGTCCCGTATAGGTGCGGTGCAGTTCGTCTAGTTCTCGTAAAAAGGTGGGGTCATCCTTAAGCTTATTCCAGCCATCTTCGAGATCTGCCAGCGCGGCCATCAGTGCTTCTGGAATGTACTGACCACCAAACTCATCGAAGTACGGGCCTTGAGCCAACGACATCTTGCTCATGAGATTCCTATCGTTCGATAGCGTCGAGGGATGGGTGCTGGCCCGCCGCGACCATGTCGCGAATTGCCTGCAAGGGATCGCCGTGGGTAACTAGCGCTTCTCCCACAAGAACCGCATCGGCACCCGAGCGGGCGTAATCGAGAACGTCCTGAGGCCCGCGCACTCCGGATTCGGCCACCCGAATGAGATCACCTGGAAGAACATCGATAACCTGTTCGAAAACCCGCAGATCCACTTCGAGTGTCTTGAGATTGCGGGCGTTGATACCCACGACTCGTGCGCCGGCATCGATAGCCCGATGGGCTTCTTCGCGAGTGTGTGCTTCAACGAGTGCAGTCATTCCAAGTGAGTGAACGCGCTCGACAAAGGATGTCAGAACTGTCTGCTCAAGAGCACTTACCATGAGCAAAACGATATCTGCCCCGTGGGCGCGAGCTTCCCAGATTTGATAGGGCGTTACCACGAAGTCCTTGCGAAGGATGGGGACGTTGACCCGCGCACGAACCGCGTCAAGATCGTCAAGACTTCCACCGAAGCGCCGCTGCTCGGTCAGAACAGAGATCGCGGCTGCACCGCCCTGTTCATAGAGGTCAGCAAGTTTGGCAGGATCAGGGATGTCGGCCAATGCACCCTTCGAGGGACTCTTTCGCTTGACTTCAGAGATAATCTGAACCGAGCGATGGCCCGCGGGCCGTAATCTCTCTTCAGCATTAATAGCACCGGGGACTCGCGAGGCGCGTTCCTTGAGCTGGTCAAGGCTCACCTGAGATTCGCGCACTGCCAAGTCTTCGCGTACGCCTGCGATGATGTCGTCTAAAACAGTCATTCCTACCTCCGTCTGCTCCCACAATAGCCAGTCCACTACGGTGATTGCCTAATCGGACACCTTCTGGACTATGCTAAGACGCCCGCAATCTGAATCGCGCGAACGGCCGCAGCGGCCTTGTTCTTCGTCTCCACGAATTCGGTTTCCGGTACGGAATCTGCGACGATTCCTGCTCCGGCTTGTACGCTTGCTTTGCCTCGTGAGATCACCGCGGTGCGGATGGCAATTGCCAGATCTGCGTTGCCAGAGAAGTCGAAGTAACCCACGACGCCACCGTAAATGCCGCGCCGGAATGGCTCCAGCTCGTCAATGAGCTCGATGGCACGCGGTTTGGGAGCTCCAGAGAGCGTGCCTGCAGGGAACGTTGCGGCCAAACAATCGACCGGACCAACATCCTCTCGCAATTCACCCGTCACTGTAGAAGTTATGTGCATGATGTGGGAGAAGCGTTTAATGTGCATCATGTCCACTACCTCGACCGTGCCTGGTTTACAGACCTTCGCGAGGTCATTGCGCGATAGATCAACGAGCATGACGTGTTCCGAAAGTTCCTTCGGATCTTTAAGAAGTTCCTCCGCAAGTTCATGATCTTCTAGCGGATCCTTGCCGCGGGGCCGCGAACCAGCAATAGGGAAGGTTGTAATCTTCCCATCGATAGCTTTCATCAATGTTTCCGGTGACGAGCCCACCACGGAAAATCCCTCGGGGTTCTCAGGGTCGGAAAGCCTGAGGTAATACATGTACGGACTGGGATTAATCGTCCGCAAAACACGATAGACATCCAGCGGATCGGCAGCGCAATCGACGTCCATGCGCTGTGACAGGACCACTTGGAAGACGTCGCCGTCAACAATCGCTTCCTTTGCCCGCCGGACAGCCGCTTCAAATTCGGGCTGGGAGGTTTGTAGCGTGGGAATGCTCTGTTGCTCTTCGCCGACGACGGAGGCGTGCAGCGAGTGTTCGAGCGTCAGTTTGATTCGAGTCTGTCCGATTCGTTGAATTGCATCATTGTAGGCGCCACCGATGCCTTCAGCAGTGTTGTTCCGGTTGATCGCGTTGGCGATAATCCACACGGCATTTTCTTGATGATCAACCGCGATGAGATCATCAGCTAGGCACATCGCAACATCAGGGGTGTCATGGTTGGCGGGTGCCTTCTTGCGAAGTTGCGGCTCCCAGTCATAAAGGACATCCCACCCGAGTGCCCCAATCAGACCTCCGGAGAGTGGCGGTAATCCTTCTAATGGCTCGCTTCGCAGTTCCGTGAGAGCGGATTCGAGGACATCTAGAGTCGAGCCCTTAACCTTTACGCCTTCAGGGACATCTCCAAACCACGTAGCAACTCCGTCTCGAGCTACCAGCGATGCTCGTGACGACGTCCCGATGAAGGACCAACGCGACCAGGTCCCATCACGTTCCGCACTTTCAAGGATGAATGTGCCGGGCTTTGACTGCGCAAGCAGCCTGTAGAGTGCAACGGGTGCGGCATCATCAACGAGAACTTTCATTGCTACGGGAACCACTCGGCGGGTTTTGCCCAACTCGGTGAATTCTTCGAGCGACGGCCAAATCTCGCCCCATTCAAGACTGCGTACCATTTAGTTCTCCTTCTGTGAAAGCGAGAGTGTTCCCCCAGCGTCGAAACAGCTTCGTGCACCGGTATGGCATGCCGGGCCCGTCTGTTCAACTTCGAGTAGGAGCGCATCGGCGTCACAGTCGACGCGTACGCTACGGACGATCTGGATATTTCCCGAGGTATCGCCTTTACGCCAATACTCACCGCGGGACCGCGACCAGTACCAAGCGCGTCCGGATGTAAGAGTCCGTGAAAGAGCCTCCTCATTCATCCACGCCACCATAAGGACCTCGTGAGTCCTAACATCCTGAACAACCGCGCACACCAGTCCCTGGTCATTCCACTTGATGGAAGGCAGATCGTCTCTCACTGACGTACCTCGATGCCAGCCGAGGCAAGTGCGGCCTTGACGTCACCAACAGTCAACGTTCCGAAGTGGAACACCGAGGCTGCCAGAACGGCGTCGGCACCAGCATGGACAGCATCGACGAAATGCTGGGCGGTGCCAGCACCGCCAGAGGCGATGATCGGCACTGCTACCGCGCGTCGCATATCTGCAATCATCTCGAGGTCAAAGCCACTGGTGGTTCCGTCGGCATCCATCGAGTTCAAGAGAATCTCGCCCGCTCCAAGTTCAGCGGCGCGCTGGCCCCATTCAATCGCATCGATCCCGGCGCTCTTCTTGCCTCCGTGCGTGGTGACTTCATATCCTGATTCACACGACTGAGCTCGCCGAGCGTCCACGGAAAGGGTGATCACTTGGGAGCCAAACTCGGTCGCAACATCGCTGATGAGCTCGGGGCGCGAAATCGCGGCCGTATTAATTCCCACCTTGTCCGCGCCTGCCTCCAGGAGGACGCGTACGTCGTCAACCGAACGCACTCCGCCACCCACAGTGAGAGGAATGAAGATCTGCTCCGCGCTTGCTCGCACGACGTCCAACATGGTGCCGCGATCCTCCACGGAAGCAGAAACATCGAGGAAGGTAAGTT
This sequence comes from uncultured Arcanobacterium sp., assembly GCA_964403015.1. Taxonomy (GTDB): domain Bacteria; phylum Actinomycetota; class Actinomycetes; order Actinomycetales; family Actinomycetaceae; genus CAYOEJ01. The sequence goes on along the minus strand of CAYOEJ010000005.1, from coordinate 16,742 downwards.
CGTCAGCTCCCATGTCACCGTACCTGCGGGCCAGCTCAACGGGGTCTCCAGCCTCTTTGAGGTTTTCAAAGTTGACGCCCTTAACAACTCGGCCATGAGATACGTCGAGACACGGTATAACGCGTACGGCTACAGACATTGTTTTCTCCTTGCTGAACAATGACACAAGGGTAACGTTAAGTTAGTCCTCGGTGTCGCCGGCGTCCACGACCGCCAGAATGTCGACGATAACAACCGTGTCTGCATCACCTTGAGCCTGCGCCGCTGGAATAGCGACAACCACCCTGGAGCCGACTCGCTGATCGGACAGCCCCGCACGCAATCCTGGGAAGACCTCATTAAGATCTAAGGTCGCAGCGGGGGCACCGTCCCACGTGTTCTCTTCCACCGTACCGTCGCTACCAACGATCAAGTAATTCGCAATGATCGTAGAATTAGCGGCCGCTTGGACACCTTCTCCTTGGACCAAGACCTCCGTGCGCAGTTCACCGACAGAGCCTCCACCACTTTCAACGGTTGGCAAGCCCTCCTCATCCACTGATATGCCTGGCATTCCGTTTGAGGCAGGGAGAATTTGGTTTGTTCCGTAGGCAAGTGTGGGTAAAAGATCGACGACGACGATCTCAACGAGCTCGCCCTCATCCCGCGGGTTCGTGACTAGGACTCGGCTACCTTCGCTTTGCCCAACTATGGCCGCAGTCAAACTGGACAGATTGTCTTCGTTCGCAATCGCGTTGATGGGTCCCGTCTCGCCAGAGATTCGTGTCCACCCCGAATCCGATGAAGAGAAAGCAGTGGCCCGATAAAGAACTTGGCCATCCTCTTCGATCTCTCGCCCGTCACCATCTATAACTACCTCAGCACCGCTCTGAGCTGCATTGGTATCTCCGGACGTAGTGACACTCACGGGTGCGCCAAGTTCACCGAGGACCTCGACGTCAAAGTCTGTGGGTCTAGCCTCGAGTCGGGCAGTCACAGTCGAGGCACTGAAGCCAATAATCAGTCCGCCCAAGAACAAGAGGACCGCGAGAAGCTTCCTCATACGCTCTCGATTTCCTCCATGAGTTCATCAACTCGAGAATCACTACTCGCGAACGGATCTTTTAAGACGATAGTCCGAGCGCCGGCGTCGTCGATCAACCGGAGATTCATCCAATCCGCGAGGTAGTCACGGCGCAAATCCTGGACAAGAGCAACGAAATCACCGCGTAGCTTTGCCCTGGTGGTCTGCGGAGGGATGCCCATGGCTTTCTCGACGCGTTCAGGAGTGATGACGCGGCGCAGACCACCGGATTCCTCGAGCTTGGCCCGTAGACCGTTCTCAGTGATGTCGTGCCAGGCCAAATCCAGCCGCGCAATGCGGGGATCTGACAGATCCGTTCCTAAGCGCTGTACATAGCGATCCAAAAGAGCGCGCTTGGCAATCCAGTCGATTTCGGTCGCGACGTCGTCATGCTTGTCATTTTCAAGTGCTGTCAGCGTTCGCTCCCACAGGTCAAACATGTAGGTCCGAATGGGGTCAAGAGCGGAGAACCAGTCGTTCTTCCGATAGGTCTCGACCACGACCTCGTGGACTTCCCGCTGAATCTCCAGAGCGGTCATCGAGGATCCATCGGCTAGTTCTACACGAGCACGTCCCGACAGGTCCTGAGAAATGAGGCGGATTGCCTTCATGGGATCAGCGAGGGCTCGGTTCGGTAAGCGGACACCGCTCTCGATGACGTTGAGGATGGCCTCCGTGGAGCCGACTTTAAGCAAGGTGGTTGGCTCAGACATGTTTGAATCGCCCACGATCACATGCATGCGGCGGTAGAGCTCGGCATCCCCGTGTGGTTCGTCGCGGGTATTGATCATCGGTCGGGAGCGCGTGGAAGCCGCAGAGACCGCATCCCACATTTGATCGGCCCGCTGGGAAATCTCGTAGGTGACGGACTCGCCTTCGCGGCGCAAATGCCCTGCTCCCACGATAATCTGCCTGCTGACGAAGAACGGGATGAGCGAATCAATGCGGGCCCGAAAATCACGTCTTCTACGCACTAGGTAGTTCTCGTGGCATCCGAACGAGTTGCCAGCTGAATCAACATTGTTCTTAAACAGGTGAAGGCGCCCGGGAATATCCTTGCCCGCTATCGCCTGCGATGCTGCCGCTGCCATGTGTGCGTATATCGCATCCCCAGCGCGGTCATTTGCCAATAGGTCGCCCAGATCATCGCATTCTGCGGTCGCATACTCAGGGTGGGCGCCCACATCTAGATAGAGGCGTGCGCCGTTGGCAAGAAAGATGTTGGTGGAGCGGGTCTTTTCGAGGACATCGCTAAACAGGTACTGGGCGGCATCCTCCGCTTCCATCGGCGGCACACCCCCGTGCAAAGAGGCACAGGTAAGACCATACTCGGTCTCGATGCCGATAATGCGCCTGTTCACTGGCCGCCCTTCTGGACAAAACCCTGAACAAAAGAGGTGGCGTTTGTTTCAAGGATGGAATCGATGTCGTCAAGAAGATTATCGACATCGAATGACTGGGTCTGTGCCTGTGGCAGGTCTTCAATCTGCTCTTCCTCGCGTCTGCGAGGCTGCATGAATTCTTGGCTCGACATTCTTAACTCCTTCTAGTTCAACGTTTTAGGCAGTGGTGAGGCGGACGAGGAAATCCTCAATCGAGGACGATCCTTCGAGGATGTCGCCAACGAGTCGGCGCGTACCGCGCTGGGGATGCATGGTGGGAATTCGAACGAGATCGTCATAGCCAGGCACGTCCAAGACGATTCCGTCCCAGCCTGCGGCGGCAATATTTCCCGCAAATCTCCGGATGAGCCCGCCGCGAAGGTAAGCCCGGGTCGATTCTGGCGCGTGCGTGGTCGCCCACAGCACTTGCTCTGGGTGGAATATGCGCTCAATGCGGCCGACCTGGTCGAGACGGTTAACGATTGATTTCTCGGGTCTCAGATCGTGCCACTGAAGATCGAATGCACGCAGCTTGTCGTTGTCCCACGAGAGCCCGCCGCGCTGGCGCAATGAATCCATCATCTGGAACTTCGCTATCCACTCAATTTTTCCGGCAACTGAGAACATATCGGTGCGAAGCGCATCGAGAACCTCTTGCCACAGGTCAAGAATTTCCTGCGTGTCGAAGTCGATCTCGCCTACCTGCTCAAGAGCTTCCCGCACCACATCCAGGTAAATCTGCTGAATCTCAATAGCGCTTCGCGACGTGCCGTCATGCATGTCGATCTTGCGCGTCAGGGTGGGATCGTGGGAGATCTCCCATGTGGCAGCCACGGGCTCATCGATCATAAGCGATTCTAGGGCTAGTGGAAGCGCATCCTGTTCAAGCAACCACAGGACCAGAGACGTGGTGCCCACTTTGAGCAGATTTGATACATCGAATTGATTGGCGTCTCCCCCGATCACATGGAGTCGACGATACAGACTCGGCTCCGCATGCGGTTCGTCTCGCGTGTTTATGATCGGACGATTAAAGGTGGTTTCGAGACCGACGTCGTTCTCAACGTAGTCTGCTCGCTGGGAGATTTGGAAACCAGGCTTTTCCGAATGGGGCCCAAGTCCGAGGCGTCCCGCACCACACAGGATCGGGCGGGTCACAAAAAAGGGAGTCACGTACCTGATGACGTCGTTAAACTCAACGCTGCGATCCATGAGGTAATTTTCGTGGGTGCCGTAGGCTGCACCCTTGCCATCTACGTTGTTTTTGTAGATGGCGATGTCTCTGCCCACCTCGCGAAGGAGATCCATCGATTCACGAGCAATCTCTTCGCCCGCCCGGTCCCATAGCACTACTTCGCGGGGATTCATCACCTCTGGGGCCGAATACTCCGGATGAGCATGGTCCACGTAGTAGCGAGCCCCGTTGGTAAGAACCGCATTGGACGCGCGTGGCATCGCAAGCTCGGCTTCGGTTGGTCGACGCACCCCTTGAAGGGCGACGCCGGCATCACCGGACGGCGCCATGCGTTCCGGATCGTCCGTGAGAAGTGAGGGATGAGCCGAAGCTCTTTCGAGTCGATATCCGCGGGCGTCGTTGAGCGGATCTTCACCGTGATAATCCCAGCGAACGGCTCCTGCTCCACCAGATGCGCTCCCCCGCGCGCCAAACGCGTCCACGACCTCTGCGGACAGTCCAATGGCATTGGCCTTGGGATCTGCGACATCAGTGATACCGAACTCGGTCTCGAGCCCGATGCTCCTTCTTACGCTCATATCAGTCCCTCTCGAACCACGTCGCTCCAGTCGCGAATGTTGCGTTCATCCATAGGTGTGGGTTTTGTGGCGCGCTGGTCATGTCCGGAATGCGAGTCGAGCGGAACATTCGAGTCGGACGACGACGGGCCTTCTTCAGGAATCGACCTTCCGACCATCGGTTTGACGAAGGTGACTCGCTTGCCACGGCCACGTCCATTAACGCGCGCCCATTCATCGGGGTTAGTGATGTTAGAAAGGTCTTCGTTCTCGCGGGTTTCTTCCGCAAGAGCGGCCAGAAGGTGTCGCGTCCGGATTCCGCGCTCACCCGTGGCAAGAAGATCTTTGATTGCAAGTTTCTTCGCGCGATCTACTATCGCAGCGAGCATGGCTCCGGAAACGAAATCTGAAACGTACAGCATCTCAGATTCGCCGTCGGTATATGACACCTCGACAAACTGATTCTTTGGTGTCCTCGCATACAGTGCTTCCACCGTCTCTTCAGCCATCGCCCGCACGGCGGCCTTCGCGTTGCCATGCTGACTGAGCTCGGCAACATGAATTGGGAGCTCCGGATGTAGGTACTTGAGCAAAATATCCAGGGATCCGTCTCGCGTGGGCCGCTCAATACGGATCTTCACGTCGAGTCGCCCAGGGCGAAGAATCGCGGGGTCAATCATGTCTTCACGGTTGGAGGCGCCAATCACGATGACGTTGTCGAGTTGCTCGACTCCGTCAATCTCTGCAAGCAGCTGCGGCACAACCGTGGTCTCGACGTCGGATGAGACGCCCGATCCTCGGGTGCGGAAGAGCGCTTCCATCTCGTCGAAGAAGATGACAACCGGAATGCCGTTGGCTGCCCTGTCGCGAGCCCGGGAAAAGATCTCACGAATTTGGCGCTCTGTTTCACCCACATACTTATCCAAGAGTTGCGGACCCTTGATATTAAGGAAGTAGGACCGCTGGGATTCGCCGTCGGACATCTTCTGCGAAAGTGATGTGGCCACCGCGCGTGCAATCAAGGTCTTACCGCAACCTGGAGGCCCATAGAGGAGCACCCCCTTGGGCGGTTTGAGGCCGTGTTCGCGGTACAGATCAGGTTGCTCGAATGGAAGCTCAACGCTGTCTCGGATCTGCTCGATTTGTGGCCCGAGTCCGCCGATGTCTGAGTAGGACACGTCAGGAACTTCTTCGAGCAGAAGGTGCTCGACGTCTGGGCGTTCAACCGGTTCAAGTGCAAAGCCCGCCTTGAGATCCGCAAGCACCATGTCGCCAACTCGGACCGACTGGTCCTGGAGCCGACCGGAGAGCCGCAGCACCCGTTCGTCGTCGGCATGAACCTTGACCAGCACGCGCTCGCGGTCAATCACCAATTCGACCGTGACGATCTCACCCGTACGTTCATAGCTGGCCACACCAATGACTACCAGCTGCTCGTTGAGAATTAACTCTTGGCCGGCTCGTATCGTTCCAAGAGCAACCCACGTGGCCGCAGAAAGAATCATCTTACGACCACCGACGAGCGCGGTGACAGTGTGGTCTTCGTGGTTCGCACTCAAGAATGTTCCGTGCGAACCAGGTGGCTGAGAAAGCGACTCGACCTGTGTTCCGAGCTCCTTAATTCGCTGTCGCGATTCTTGGAGGGCCTTGGCTAGCCGATCATTCTTCTCCTCCAATGACGAGACGAGTGATTGTAATCCAAAGATTTCACCCTGTTGGTCGCTCATGCTTCATCTACCCCCTCGCGTTGAGCCCTTCTTTGCGCGTATCGAGCTTCTGCCTTCGCACGGCTTTCGGCATCGAGTTTGTCCTGCATAGCTTGAGTGCTGACGCCTGGCTCCGACGTTCCCGACACTTCGACGTCGGACCGGTGTGCGACATCTCGCCGGACCTTGCGAAGTTTCTTCTCCGAGATCGTGCGTTCAGAAAACTCTTCGCCTTCCCAAGCGAACGGCTCAGAATGCGCTGCGGGAGCAGGTCTGCGCTTAGGAATAAGCGGTGTTGAGTCTCGCGCGATGCGCCGCGCGACAACTAGGAAACCGGTGTGAGCCACCATGCGATGGTCAGGGCGAACAGCGAGTCCGTCCAAGTGCCACGTTCGAATGAAAGTTTCAGACGATTCGGGTTCCGTGAATCCTTGGGCGTCGCGCAATTCCTCAACGAATCTGGACATCTGCGTGGTAGTCGCGACGTAGGCAATAATGACGCCACCCGACCGCAAGGCACGCGCCGCAGATGCGATGTTTTCCCATGGAGCGAGCATGTCAAGCACTACCGTGTCGATAGAGCCTTCATCGAGGCTGTCGAGAACGTCGTCTAAATCGCCCAGCCGCACATCCCATGGCGGCAGATCAGGGCCGTACCACGAGTGCACGTTGGCCTGTGCGATCTCCGCAAATTCAGGACGTCGTTCCACGGAGGTAAGGTGGCCACTCGGACCTACCGCCGCCAGCAAAGATAGCGCCAAGGCTCCCGAACCGAGCCCAGCCTCCACAACGCGAGCACCGGGAAAAATATCTGCCTGCTGAACGATCTGGCCAGCATCCTTCGGATACACCACGGTTGCACCGCGGGGCATTGACAGCACGTAGTCATTGACAAGTGGCCGGAGCGCCTGCATGCGGTGGCCCGACTCAGTTTCAAAGACGAGCCCCTCGTCTTTGCCAATGAGGTCTCGATGGCGAACGTTCCCACGCTGTGATTGGAAGTAGCCATCCTCGGTCAACATGACGGTGTACTTGCGGCCTTTGGTGTCGGTCAACTGGACGCGTTCACCGGCGCGAAACGGCCCACGGCGACGGTCTGCTCCAAGAGGATGGGGATAGCTACTCATTTGATCAATCTTACGGAAAATGTTGAGCTACCGTTATGGCCTAGATGACTCCGCCTCACAAACGTGGCGGGTTAGACACGAATACATGCGATTCGGCGAGTCGATGTGCACAGAAGAGACTAATTACTGGTCTCAAACCAAATAGGCCTCATCGCGCTGTGGAGGAGCCAAGAAACCTGTGGGAGCGGCGCGATAGTGTGGTCTCATGATTAGCAGACATGCCGCGATCTCTCCGTCTCGAGCCAATGACTTTCGTCAATGCCCGTTGAAGTTCCGCTACCGGACAATCGATCGGCTACCCGAACCACCGTCCTTAGCTGCGCTTAAGGGAACGATCGTCCATTCTGTACTCGAGCATCTTTATGATGCTCCACCGCTCGAACGAACAGAGCTCCGTGCTCAGGACCTGCTTGAACCTCAGTGGCAATCGCATGTTGAACAGCACCCGGAGGCTCCCCAGCTTTTCGAAACCGAGCAGGATCGTATCGATTGGCTCGAAAGCGCACGCCCACTCATTTCGAACTACTTTCGTCTTGAGAATCCACAGTTCCTTCAGCCCTCAGTACGCGAAGGTTTTGTCAACGCGACTTTGCCTTCTGGCCTCGCAATTAGGGGCATCATCGACCGCGTGGATGAGGCCCCCAATGGTGACCTGCGAGTGGTTGATTACAAGACCGGCAAGTCTCCCAATCCTCGTTACCAGGGCGAGGCAATATTCCAGATGCGGTTTTATGCGGCAGCAATCTGGTACACGCAAGCAAAACTACCGGCGCGCACCCAGCTCATCTATCTTGGGGACGGCCGCATTCTCACCTACGATCCGGTGCCAGACGACGTCACGTCTGTCTCGCGCGAAATCGACGAGATTTGGTCCGGAATTCGCTCGCGAATCGATGCTCGGCATTTTGAACCGCGCCCAAGCCGCCTGTGCGACTGGTGCCATTTTAAAGACATCTGTCCGGCCTTCAACAATGAGTCTCCAGCAATCAGTGAGGAAGGAATCGACAAACTCCTTACGGCGCAGCGACCACAGTCCTGACCTATCCAACTAGAACAAAGAGTCGAAAAACTCTCGGTCCACACCCTCGAGCGAGTCAATGTACAACGCTCCATCAAAAACTGGCAGTTCAACTTGGAAAGGAATACCGATCGCCTTCGCACCCGACCTGTAAGCGGACGTCAATCCGGGACCGGAATCTTCGAATGCGACACAGGCTCTGATATTCACTCCAAGCTCATCAGCAGCCGTCAGATAGGGTTCAGGATCCGGCTTACCCTTCGCTACGCGATCGCCGGTGACCGAGACAGTCAGGGCTCCTTGCGGGGCGTTAGCTAGTGCAAGATCGGCGAATGGTTTGTACGACGACGTCACCAGCGCCGTAGGTATACCCCAAGAAGTGAGGTTCTGGAGAATTTCCTTGGCACCGGGTCGCCACGGCATTCCGCCTGCCTTTGCAATATGGACGACTCGATTAATTAACAGATCAGCGAGCTCTTCCGGTGAAATCGTAAGATCGAACTTCTTGACGAGAAGTGCAGTGGAGTTTTGGATGGCCATCCCAATGATTTCCTGCTGATCGCCGTCTTGCCACGTGCATCCGAGGTCCGCGAAAACCGCTTCCTCGGCTTCAAACCAGAGCTTTTCAGTGTCCGTGAGGGTTCCATCCATATCGAAGAGCACTGCCTCGGGCATCATAGGGCGACTCCAAGAAGAGCATTAATCGAATCTTTGACGAGTACCCTGTCATCTTCGCTTGCCCATGCTTCGACATGCCGGAGGCAGGCGTCCACCAGTTCGAGTGCGCGCGGAGTATCTAGGTCGTGGCTCAGAGCCTCCCTTAGGTCTGCCAGAAGCCTCTGGCCTACCTCCTGATCGCCACCAATGTGTGCATCGACAGCTTCGGTCCAGCGAGTAAGACGTTCTTTGGCGGCTGCAAGTAGCTCATCCGAGTACTCCCAATCGGAGCGGTAATGATTGCTGAGAAGGGCTAGGCGGATCGCGCGTGGATCTACACTTTCGCGTAGTTTCGAAACAAGGACCAGATTCCCAAGGGACTTGCTCATTTTTTCGCCCTCGTATCCCACCATGCCACTATGGGCGTGGATAGCGACCTCACTCGTGCCGTCAGTGAGCTCACGCATGTGGTGTTCGCTCATTTCGTGGTGTGGGAAGAGAAGATCCGAACCGCCAGCTTGGACGTCGATCCGACCCAAATTCTGAAGCGCCATGAGCGCACATTCGATGTGCCAACCGGGCCGCCACGCCCCGGGCTTAAGACCGGCGGGGCGATAATCTTGCCCGCGCACGCCCTTCCATAGTTGGGGATCTAAGGGATGCTTCTTCCCCTCTTTCTCCGAGTCTCCCCCGTGCTCATCAAACTCAGCGATAAGGTCCATATCCTTAAACACAGGAGCGGATGCAAATTCAGCATCCGAGCCGAGATCAGCGTAGACATACTCGTCGCCATCCTCGCCGGCGACTCGATATGCGAGCCCATTTGCTTCCATTCGACGAATCAGATCCTCGAGCGGATCGAGTATCTCGGATACTGCCTGCCACACGTCCGGTGGGAGGACAGCCAGTGCTTCCATATCCGTTCGGAAGAGCTCAGTTTGATCATGAGCCAGTTCAAGCCAGTCGACGCCGGTCTGCTCTGCTCGTTCATAGAGCGGGTCATCCATATCGGTAATGTTCGATGCCATGTAGAGCGGACGCCCGCCATCTGACCACACTCGCGCGAGCGTGTCGAAAGAAACGTAGGTAAAGGCATGTCCCAGATGCGTCGCGTCATAGGGAGTAATGCCGCAAATCCACAGTCGCAGATCTTCCTCATTGTGGATTTTTAACTCTCGCGTTGCCGAATCGAACATCTGAAGCGGCGGCGGGTTGCCCGGTAGTTCGGGGATGCGAGGCTGGTGCCAGGTGCGCATAAGACTCCTAGTAAACGGAAAGTAGGCCTTGACCAAGAAGGACGACCACTACTCCGGCAAGGAGTAGACGGTAAATAACAAATGGCATGTATGAGCGAGTCTCGACCAACTTCAAGAACCAGACGATCACAGCGTAGCCCACCACAAAGGCTGTCGCCGTAGCTGCAAGAAGAGGAAGCGCACCGACTTGGGGGCCGGTGCCGTCGTCGGTAAACAAACGATAGAAACCAGAACCAAGCACTGCTGGAATAGCCAGCAGGAAAGATACGCGTGCGGCGGCGGAGCGCGTGTAACCGAGAAGGAGACCAACCGTGATCGTGCCGCCCGAGCGTGACACGCCGGGAACAAGAGCCATTGACTGTGCGAAGCCCAAAATGAGACCGTCGCGAAGTGTCATGGATTCAAGGGGCTTCTTTCGTGCCCCAAATCGATCTGCCAAGCCGAGGATGACCGCAAAAAGCGCGAGCATCAAGGCGGTGAGATAGAGATTCCTGAACACCGAATCGATAGCATCTTCGAACAGTAGTCCGAGTACGACTATGGGGATCGAGCCGATAATGACAATCCACCCCATACGCACATCTGGATCATCCGTGGGCACACGATTCTTCCACGGACCGAAGGGAAGCGCTTGGAACCATTTGGCAATGATTCTCTTGATGTCACGCCAGAAATAGATGACGACGGCGGCCTCGGTACCTATCTGTGTCACAGCAGTAAAGGTGACTCCAGGGTCGCCGAGGTTAGGGAATAGATCACCCACAATACGCAGGTGTGCCGAAGAGGAAATTGGCAGAAACTCGGTCAGACCCTGAACTATGCCGAGGATAATTGCTTCTAGTATGCCCACGCGTCAACCCTACATCTGACCGCCCGGGTGGGTTAGGCTCTGGAATGTGAAGCACACCAATGTCGGAAGATCGGGCCTCGTGGTTGGCCAACTCGGACTTGGCACCCTCACATGGGGCCGAGATACTGATGAGGGCGAAGCAAAGCGCATGCTCAGCGCGTTGCTGGACCACGGAGGTAACGTCGTCGATGTCTCCCCAATCTACGGTGAAGGTCTTGCCGAAGAAGTTCTCGGCCGTGTGCTTGCCGACACTGTAGATCGCGAAGAGGTCGTCATTGTTGCTCATGCCGGCTTGACCATACGCGATTCTCGCGTGCTTCAACGATCTGGCCGTGGCGATTTGATGGCGTCGCTAGATCGATCGCTGACAAAGCTTGGGACCACCTATGTCGATGTCCTCAACGTAGCCGCTCCGGATCCGAATGTTCCTTTCGAGGAGATCATCGAGACTGTGGCTGGTTTTATTCAGCAGGGAGCGGTGCGCTATATCGGACTCGCCAATCACGCCGCCTGGCAGGTTGCCCGCACCGCGCAGTACCTGCGGGACCTCCGACTCCCTCATCTCACTTCGCTCAACGCCGACTACTCATTGCTCAATCGCGAGATCGAGGATGAGATCAGGCCAGCAGCACATGAGTTCGGCCTTGGCGTATTCGCTCAAGCACCCCTCGGCGGCGGCGTCTTGACCGGCAAGTATCGCCACACGATTCCGGCCACCTCGCGTGCGGCTACCGAGCATCTGAACTCCACCGTGGCCAAGTACATGGAAGACGAGCCGCGCCGAATTGTCGAGGCCGTTGCTAAGGCAGCCGACGGTCTTGGACGCACGCCAGCAGACATCTCGCTATCGTGGTTGATGCATCAGCCCGAGGTCGCGTCAGTATTGTGCGGCGCGCGCACGGGAGCCCAATTCGAGCAGTTGCTCAGCATGGACGACAGCGCGCTACCGGGACCCGTTCATCAGGCACTGACGGAGATTACTGCCTAAGTGTTCCTGGGTGCGATGACGGCAGCTCTCGGACTCAGCCAATTGTGTGCGGCTAGTTGAGGTCGTCGTCCTCGAGGTCATCCTCGTCGTCCAGGTCATC
>CAYOEJ010000005.1:0-4743 GCA_964403015.1 uncultured Arcanobacterium sp. | reverse complement strand
ATCATCGTCGTCGTTATCTTCGTCGTCGAGCTCGTCAAGATCATCGTCGTCGTCGAAATCGTCGAGATCTTCTTCGTCGAGATCGTCAATGTCATCTAGATCGTCATCGTCGAGGTCGTCGTCATAATCGTCATCAGAGTAGGTGTCGAATGGCGCTTCAACGCCGAACTGAGTGAAGATCGCGTCGTCGTAGACAGTGTATGCATCAGCCAAACGATCGCTTGCCCGCAGGACAGACGGCGCGTCAGGATCTTGAGCAGACTCCACCGCGGAGTGGAACCCTTCGAGTGCATGAACGAGTCTGTTGAGTGCAGTTTGCGGATCGATAGCCATAGCTAGAGCGTATCCCACCGAGGGTGATTCTGAAACTCTTCGTCCACCTAGCAGTTCTGCAGAAAACGCTTAAGGACGCGTGCGCCAAACGCAAGTGAATCCACCGGAACACATTCGTCAATACCGTGGAACTTCGCTGGAAAATCAAATCCTTCTGGCAACTGGACGGGAGCAAAGCCGTATCCTTTGATACCCAGCTTTCCAAGCGCCTTGTTATCGGTTCCTCCGGACAACATGTAGGGCAGGACTTCACAGCCAGGGTCTTCCGCCTGGAGTGCGGAAATCATGGCGTCAACCGTGTGACCAGAAAACGGAGCTTCAATACCGCGGTCGTTGTGGATCATGTCGAGCTCGACATCGCCGGCAAGTTCCCTGATCCGTTCATGAACTGCCGATTCAGTACCGGGAATCGCACGGACATCGGCGCCACCTTCAGCTTGCTGTGGGATGACGTTGACCATGTACCCACCTTGTAAACGCGTGGGATTGGAACCCGTTCGCACAGTGGCCCCCACGAATGTCTTAGCCGGCCCAAGTGCGTCGACTAAGCTATCGATGGCATCCGGGTCTTCCTCATCGAATGGGAGCCCTGTCAGATCAGATACACCCTGCAGAAGTTCGCGAAGCGTAGGCGTTAACTGTAGCGGCCACTCCTCCGCACCGATTGCCGCCAGCGCTTGTGCAATCTTCGTGACGGCGTTGTCCTTATTGATTTGAGAACCGTGGCCCGCCTTGCCCTCGGCGAGTATTCGGTACCACGTCAGGCCCTTCTCCGCTGTCTGCAACAGGTAAACGCGCTTTCCGGCCACGTAGGTGTTGTAGCCCCCTACCTCGGAAATAGCATGGGTGGCTCCCTCGAATAGGTCGGGACGATTATCGACGAGCCAATGTGCGCCCTTCTTACCACCCGCTTCCTCGTCGGCCAGCATCCCGATGATGAGATCGCGCGGTGGTGTCCAACCCGTTCGCGCCATATCGCGAACCACGCCTAAAATCATGGCGTCCATATTCTTCATGTCCACCGCGCCACGGCCGTAGAGCATGCCGTCTTTGATTACGGCGCCAAACGGATCCACGCTCCAGTCCTCTGCTACTGCGGGCACGACGTCGAGGTGGCCATGAACGACTAGCGCGCCTCGCGCGCGATCCAACCCCGGGATGCGAAGGACGACCGATGGACGTCCCTCTTCTGGCTCGATCCACTCGGGTTCATAACCCACTTCGTGGAGAAGGTCCATGACGTATGTAGCAGCCGGAGTCTCAATTTCTTCGCCCGGTCGCCCATGATTCGTCGTATCAAACCGGATGAGCTCACGAGTGATGTCGAGGACTTCGTCGAAACCGTCAGTCATTGAGTTCCATCCCTTTCACATCCGAAAGCGCGTGACCGTTCAAGCCAATTCCCACGGGTTCTATGTGATCCGGATTCAGGGGCTTTCCAGCATTCATCTCCGCAATCATGAAGTCAACAATTGCCTCGCGAGACTTATTGCCGAGCTCCCCCGCGCGCAGCAGACGCTGGTAGGGAGCGCCAAGACGAAGAACTGTACGAACCATGTTCAGCTCTTCCATGCAACCAAGGTCCTCGGCAACCGGCGTCAGCTCGTCGACCATATTGGAAAGCGTGGTCGTCACAAGTTCCTCGTTGCCGTCGTCGTCAAGAATGAGAATTGCGTCCATGCCGTACCGGGCCGCGCGCCACTTGTTCTCGTCGATGAACCAGTCGGGGATCGAAGGAAGGGTCTCACCGGCGTCAAGTTGGCGAGAGAAGTGCTCCACGAGGCACTGGCTGAGTGCCGCCACCATGCCGACCTCAGCGATGTTAGTGGCCGCATCACACACTCGCAGCTCGATTGTCCCGTACTTCGGCGAAGGACGAATATCCCAGCGAATTTCATCGAAACCATCGATAACGCCGGTCTTAAGCATCCCTTCCGTGTATCGCTCGAGATCTTCCCAGCGATCAAACTGATGTGGAGTTCCAGCTGTGGGAAGCTGCTGGAACACCATTGCTCGATTATCCGCATATCCGGTCTTAACACCCGACCAGAAAGGCGAGGCCGCCGTCAGTGCCTGAAACTGCGCAAAACGGGTCATGAGTGCTTTCAGGATTGGAAGCACCTTTGCCTTGGACTCGATACCAACGTGAACGTGGGTACCGAAGAGCAGCATTTGGCGCCCCCAGTACTGCGTGCGGTTCACGAGTTCGGCATAGCGCTCTGAGTCCGTTACACGCTGGTATGTAGGATTCGCGAAGGGGTGCGAGCCGGCCGAAGCGAGCGTGATTCTCATAGGTTCAACGATGGGTTGAAGAACATCGATACCATCGAGGAGGTCATTGCAGCATTCTGCAACCGTGGCGTGTGGGCGGGAGACCAATTCCACCGTATTGAGCAGCATCTCTCGATGAATATTTGAAGTATCGCGTTTGAGTGCCTCCACACGATCCATGACCGCGTCCGCACTTTGGCGAAGGTCGTTTGAGTCGATATCGATGAGTTGGAGTTCCCATTCGATGCCAATCGTTGATCGCTCAGAATGTCCAAATTCCATGACGTCCTCCGCTTTCAGCTAGGTGAGAGGGCGATGCAGATTAGTATCTCAGAAAACTGCGCCTCCGAGCCATTCGCGAGCCGCCAAGCAGCAAGAAAGCACAACGTCACGCACCCACGGCCGCCCGCGTGACATCCAAGGGCATCTCCACACCCAGCCAAATCTTCTCTGAGATCGCTGCCTGGCCGAGTAACATATCGAGGCCGTCTACAGTTTTCGCACCGGCGTCCGTTGCGTACTGGATAAGCTTTGTCACACGCGGGTGATAAATAGTTTCGACGACGACGTGGTCTCGACTTATCCAACCAGCATCCACGTTCGATTGCTCTTCCAGCTTCCCCATGCCGACTGCTGTGGCGTCGACGACGATGCTAGATTCGCGCACAGAGCGCTCGAGTTCAGTGGAATCGGCTAAATCAATAACGTTGATCTCAGTCGGGGCAACCGTCGCCAATCGAGCCGCAAGACTCTGTCCGGATTCAAATTTCTCAGACCGGCGATTAAACAAGTTGACTTTGGCAACACCGTCAAGAACCGCCTCTACGAGAATCGCCGATCCTGAACCGCCCGCGCCAATAATAGTCATCGTCGCGCCATCAACAGGCGTATGTGCTTGGACCGCATTGATGACCCCACGCCCGTCCGTGTTGTATCCCAGCGCACCACGTTGGCTATCAAACTTGATTGTATTGACTGCACCCATCAGTTCGGCGCCCTCAGATAAATCATCAAGGAAGGGAATCACCGCAGCCTTGTGGGGCATGGTGACGTTCACTCCCCCATAGCCGATTGCTTTCAATCCGGCGACGGCGGCGCCGACATCTTTCGCAGCCACGTCGTGGCAAACATATCGAGCGTCGATTCCAAGTGCTCGAAAGGACGCGTTGTGAAGAGCCGGCGATAGCGAGTGACCGGTGGGGTTTCCGATTAACGCAAACATCGTCGTCGTCGCTGAAATCTCTGACATATCCCCACGTTTCTATCCAAGCGAATCCAAAACTTTTCCGTCTAAGTCTAACGTCTAGCATCCCCATTTCCGATTGCCGTCGCAGTCCCGGGTCACAAGTGCATCAAGAAACACGTGAATGTCGTAGATCCGCTGTTTGGATGGCGTACCGTGGAGTTAGGGTTTGAAAGGAGCCAAAAATGCCAAAAGAACAGTGGACGTTACCACGATGGTTAGAGACCATCCTGATTCTCTGCGCCAAGGTCTCCAGCATCGCCGCTATCGGCTACCTGATCGCCTCGGGGGTTCGACTCTACAACCACAAATTGGACATCGAAATTGGCTACACCCACGATATCCTCTTGGCGAGCTATCACGGGATCTTCGAATTCCTAGGTTTCTCCCGCGATTGGGCGATTGCAGCCGTTATATTCGTGGCAGTTTTGTGGTGGAACCGCAGGAGAGAAAAAGCGAACGAGCGTTTGGCTCTCGCTGAGGCTTGGAAGACCGATTAGCTCACCTCAGCGGCATGGGGTAATAGCTATGTTTTATCCGAAGAGTTTATTCTCTGGAGGGCTCTGCCTGCAGTTTGTTGCTACTTCCGCTCCTTCTGGAGTTTCAGTGTTCGCAAGATTCTGATAATCCGGGTCTGCCATCCATTCGAATGCAGGATGCCAGATGTCACAATTGGAAAGCCCCGCTTCTACAAAAGTATGTTCTTCAGGAATGGCATCTTTATTAATTGCGATGCCGTAAGACTCGACGCACGGTATGAAGTACTCTACGAGGTATTCGTGCTGGACTCTCCATTGATCTTCACCCCATGTTTGAAAGCATTCCGCGTTGATGGGGTACTGAGCCACGCAGTCTGCATACGTTTGCCAATAAATCTCTTGTTGTTCTGGAACGAC
>CAYOEJ010000004.1:58893-75117 GCA_964403015.1 uncultured Arcanobacterium sp. | reverse complement strand
ACTCGAACCCACAACCGCCGGTTTTGGAGACCGGTGCGCTACCAATTGCGCCACTACCCTATGCGCGAAAGCACTGTATATTATGCCCGATGGTGTACGGACACGCCAACAGTCACCTTCACAACTCGATTAACTCTAGCGGTTGGACCCGCCAACTTCCAAGTAGCGAGCCTTTTTGCGCTTGTAATTCTTAACACGTTCGCGCTCTCGATTCTGACTTATCGCTCTCGCGTCAACCGTCGTCGTTCTCGCTCTCGCGTCAACGGTCGTCGTACTCCCTCTCGCGTCAACCGTCGTCGTACTCGGATGCGGAACAAGTACCACAAGGTTCGCTTCCTGTTAAGGCTGGACCCTTCGCTCTCCCCCACTTTGTCCCAAATAGCGTAAAAGCAAGAATGCGCCCGAGCACATCATGGACAATGGGTGCATGACTCAAAAGAAACCAGCTAGCCGGGTCTCGTCCCGCCTAGGCGCTTTGAAAGAATCCGCTACTCTCGCCGTCGACGCGAAGGCTAAAGCCCTCAAGGCCGAAGGCAAGCCCGTCATCGGGTTTGGTGCCGGCGAACCGAATTTCCCCACCCCGGATCACATCGTCGAAGCCGCCGTCGAGGCAGCGCGAGATCCCAAGAACCACAAGTACACGCCAGCAAAGGGCCTTCCCGAGCTTCGCAACGCTATTGCCGCAACGGTGAAGGAGACCGCGGGCGTCGAGGTCGATCCCAACGACATCATCGTGACCAACGGCGGCAAGCAGGCCGTCTACCAAGCCTTTGCATCGATCATCGACGAGGGCGACGAAGTTATTCTTCCCGCTCCCTATTGGACCACCTACCCGGAGGCGATTCGCCTAAGTGGCGGTGTGCCGGTGGAGGTTTTCGCTGGCTCAGATCAGGAGTACAAGGTCAGCGTCGAACAGCTGGATGCTGCTCTCACCGAGCGGACCAAGGCTCTCCTCCTCTGTTCCCCATCGAATCCCACCGGCTCGGTTTACACCGCCGATGAGCTTCAGAAGATCGGACAGTGGGCACTCGAGAACGGCATCTGGGTTGTCACAGATGAGATCTATGATCATCTGGTATATGAGGGCGAAATGGCCTTCATCCTAGGTGAGGTTCCCGAGCTTGCCGATCAGACGATCGTGGTTAACGGCGTTGCCAAGACCTACGCAATGACGGGCTGGCGCGTTGGCTGGATGTTCGGTCCTGCAGACGTCATGAAGCAAGCCGCCAACTTCCAGTCCCATGCGACTTCCAATGTGGCTAACGTTTCTCAGCGCGCCGCAATCGCGGCGCTGACTGGCGAGCAGGGCGTTGTCGAAGAGATGAAGTCGGCATTCGACGCACGGCGTAAGAAGCTGGTCGAGATGCTGTCGGAGATCGACGGTTTCGAAGTTCCTACGCCCACCGGCGCGTTCTACGTGTTCCCGAACGTCCAGGAGCTGCTGAAGCGCGACTTCAACGGTAAGACCTTCGAATCAACCACGGATCTGGCCACCTACATTCTGGAAGAAGCCGAGGTTGCCGTCGTTCCAGGTGAAGCCTTCGGCGCTCCCGGATACCTTCGCTTTAGCTACGCTCTCGCCGACGACGATCTCGTTGCTGGCGCGGAGCGCTTGCAGAAGCTTTTTGCCTAGACGGAGGTTAGGGTCAGTCCCCGTCTGGTCCCTGCCGACCGGCATTGATCACGCGCCCGCTTCGGTGGGCGCGTGATTCATGTGCGGGAGTTTTGTATCTAACGGCCGCGGTGCACGCGAAAGGCCCCAGTTGTTAACTATCGCGCTCGTCGCGGCCCAAATTTAGCCATTGCTCGGCTACGGACAGCCTGCTGAGAGCTTCATCCTGCCAGTTCTTTCGCTTACTCCGGCGCGCACCGGCCACTAGGGACAAAACAACGCCCGCACTTGATGCGCACAGCGCCACTGGATCAACCCAAGCGGAGATTCTACGTCGCCAGTCATCGAGGAGGGCACTCGTGTGACCGTAAGAGCGGCTAGAAAGTCCCGGGAGAACTGAAAGATGACCAAGCATGCACGCCCAGTCGTTCACGCGGTAGCCGGGCCCAAGGTTGTCAATGTCGAGGATCCCGCTGACCGCCCCGGTCTGCGGATCTATAAAGATGTTCGCCTCATAAAAATCGCCGTGAGTGGGGACGAGCGGTCCCAAATCGGCGCCCTCCAAAAGATCCCTGATTTCGCGAGCAACGTCGCGGGCGCGCTCCGCATAGTCAGGAAGTACTCCCGCGGCTGCCTCGGCATAGTGTTCGCAGCGATCCACCCAGGCCGGCCGCGGCTTCATACCGAGCGCGAGCAGAGGTAGTGACTCAAGGACGTCTCTCATCGAAAGCAAGGTCGCCCGCATGGCGCCTTCCTGGCCAGGTCGATAGCTCGCGTAGACCTTGTTCAGAGCCGTACCATCCACTACCGAGGTGATCACCAATCCTCGGTCATCAACTTCGAGCAGCCGCGGCGCACCGATATCGGCGCGCTCCATGAGGTCGAGTCGATTAACGAGTTCTGGCAACTGGGCTGGCCGCACCACCTTCGCAAATCTCACATCGTCGTCGGCGTCAATGCGAACCACCGCTCGTCGCGTTGGTCGATACGCCAAGAGCTCTATCTCAACGTCGCGTGCGAGAAAGTCTGAAAGCAACGCGGGGTCGCAGGCCAACCGAAGGGCGGGGAGCTCGGGGTCATCGGGGTGCTCCCACACGTGAACGCGGATGTCATCCCAGGTCAGCGTGCGGCCGCCCGTGGACGAGAGACGTTCCTGATCGACTCGCCCGGTGCTCGCGAGCATGTACCGGTCCGTGCGCTGTGCACTACCATCCGCCAGCGCGTCCAAAAGGACGGTGTATCCCACGGAGACGCCAGCACCGGGGCGGTGATGGACGGCATGGACGGACCACGAACGGACAACGCCCTGATCACCGAGAGCGAGGCGGAGCATATCGCCCGCCTCCTCGCCGGTCAGGAGGGCAAGAGCTCGATGCTCCATTGCCGCACGCACATGGTTGGTCATGCATTCTTTTATAGGCACTTCTAGGTCAAGTCTCAAATGGTCTTCACGCGCGAGAGCGTCAGAAATGACACACTCACCCGCCTCGCTGGCTTTGTGCGAGCACGAGCTGGCTGGCACACTTGATTCATGCGTGATCTTGATGCCCTCCCCAAAGCGCATCTACACCTGCATTTTACAGGGTCGATGCGCGTCTCGACTCTCGCGGACATGGCACAGTCCTCTGGCATCCGACTGCCGGACAATCTCACGGACACCACAGCACTCCAAGTTCCTGCCGACCAGCGTGGCTGGTTTCGTTTCCAGCGCGCCTATGACACGGCACGTAAAGTGGTGCGATCCGAAGAAGCCATGCGTCGAATCGTGCGCGAAGCAGCAGAGGATGACGCCCGCGAAGGTTCTCGCCGTCTCGAATTACAGATTGATCCGACGTCCTATGCGCCCTACGTCGGCGGCATTACACCGGCGCTTGAGATCGTGCTCGATGAGGCAAAACTTGCGTCCCGTGATACCGGGGTTCAAGTTGCCATTATCGTTGCCGCCTCTCGAATCAAGCATCCACTCGATGCACGTGTGCTCGCGCGGCTTGCGGCCAAGCATGCTGGTGATGGGCCTGGCAACGTGGTCGCCTTTGGACTGTCGAACGACGAGCGACGCGGCACCACCTCGGATTGGTCAGGGGCATTCAACATCGCCAAGCGCGCCGGCCTCGCGTCTGTGCCTCACGGCGGCGAACTTCTTGGCCCCGATCACCTGCGCGAAGTCGTGGCCCACCTGCACCCCACGAGACTCGGGCACGGCGTGCGCGCAGCTGAAGACCCGGAGCTCCTCGGACGTATCGTTGACGCCGGTATCGCCTTCGAGGTGTGCCCGGCATCTAATGTTTCGCTCGGCGTCTATTCCTCCCCCAGTCAGGTTCCGCTCAAAACTCTTCTCGACGCCGGCGCTCAGGTAGCCCTTGGAGCGGACGACCCCCTCCTCTTCATTAAACGTCTGACGGACCAGTACCAGATCGCGCGCGACATTGGACTCGATGACTACGAAATCGCACTGCTTGCCCACTCCTCCATCACGGCGTCGTTCGCGAGCGCCGAGGCCAAATCACGCTGGCACGATGATATCGATCGTTGGCTAGCCCAACCGGAGCCCACCGAATGAAGCTCAATCCTGAACCCTTTGGCGATATCCAATGGAACGAAGATACCGAGGTGCCCTATATTCAGCGCACACTTGCCCTTGTAGGGAAAGCTTTCGTTCGCATTCACCGCATTGGTGCTCCGCCGCCCGGTCTTAATCGAATCTTCGTTGACGGCAAAGATGATCAGCGCCTGACCTTTGTACTTGTTCACGGCATCGGCCTGTCCTCGACTTACATGCTCCCGCTCGCGCAAGAGCTTTCCCAACTTGGAGAGGTCATGCTGCTTGACCTCCCCGGTTTCGGTGATGTCCCTCCGCCGGACAGGGAGCTCACGATCTCAGGTTTCGGCGCCATCGTCGACGGCGTGTGCCGGATGAACGGTATCGAGGACCCGATCCTTGTTGGCCATTCGATGGGCGCACAGATCGTCGTGGAACTGATGGCACGTAATCCGGACAAGTATCGGCGCGGCTGTTTGATCGGCCCTCCGGTCAACATGAATGAGCGTACGGCAGCCAAAGTCTTGCTCCGTTACATTGAGTCTTCGCTATACGAGCGCCCCGATTTGGTTCGAGTAGCCGTATGGTCTTACCTACGTTCCGTGAAGACGTGGTTCTTCCAAATCCTGCCGAGTCTGCTCGCCTACCCGATTGAGGAGCGGATGGAGGCGCTTTCGGCGGACACTCAAACTCTCATTCTCTACGGCGAACACGACCATCTGGTTCCTCAGGTATGGGCCGACTTCCTCGCTACGCGCGCAGGAAAGTCTCGGGCCTACATGGTTCCCGAAGTCGCCCACTCCACGCTTTACAATGCGGACGACGACGTCGCCTTCCTCATCAAAACGCTTCTCACCGATGAGGAACGCGCCGGCATCGGAAAGAAACACTGGTAATGGTGCTCGATGCGCTAGTAGACCGCGGGCGCGACTACCTGTGGTTTTTGATCAACACGGCCCGCGCAGCCTATTCTCGGCGCAAGCTCCGCAAACTTCTCGAAGACGAGACGGTTGCCGGAGGCGCCACGATCGTCCTCATTCCCGGCATTTACGAAGACGCCGGCTATTTCCATTCGGTCATGAGCCCACTGCGCGAGCGTGGGTACAGCGTCCGAACCATGCCCGATCTGGGGCGCATGCGCGGGCCTGTGCCGGACCTAGCAAAGGTCGTTTTGGAGAATATCTCAGACATCGCGGAACCGGTCATTTTGCTCGCTCATTCCAAAGGTGCGCTCGTTGGGAGGGCCGTGCTTGCCGCACTCCCCCGCAATGTTCATGGGATGATCGCATTCGCGGCTCCTTGGGAGGGCTCCAAGCTCGCGTGGCTTTTTCCTCCGTGGACGGTGGTTGGCAGACTCATTCCAGGCGGAGCAGACGTCCGCTACGGGTGGTCAGAGAACCGCGAGGAACTTATCCGTCCGCGTATCTGTTCGATCCGCCCGTCATGGGACCCTCATATTCCGGGAGGCTCCCACCTTCGCGGCGCACACAACATCACGTTGACGACGCCGGGGCACTTCCGTTCTCTCGCAGATCCAGAATCCATCGGAGCGATCTTTGCATGTGCGGACAAGCTCGTGGAACTCCCACCACTTCACGAGCTGCGGGACTGACGGATCGCGAGGTTCTAGCGCCAGCCGTTTACGGCCGGGACACGCACGAGGACCGAGATTAGATTTCTAGGCCGACGACGACGGGCTCGGGAACGAGCCTGACGCCAAACTTTTCAAGTACGCCGTCACGAACTTCCCGCGCGAGATCGGCGACCTGCTGCGCCGTGGCTCCCCCACGATTGGTCAGGGCGAGACAATGCTTCGTGGAGAGTGCGGCTGGACCGGGCATGTTGTAGCCGGCATCGAAGCCGGCACGCGAGATTAACCACGCTGCTGAGGTCTTAACCTGGCCCTCTACCCTGGGTGCCGCTGCACCGATCTGGCTAATTGCACTGCCGTCAGTCACGCCAAAACGTGGAGCATCTTCTGGTAGGTTGCGCGCCTCTTCTTCGGTAACAACGGGATTGGTGAAGAAGGAACCTAGGGAGTAGGTGTTGCGATCGTCGTCGTCGAGCACCATCGATTTGGAGCGGCGAAGCTTCAGAACCGCGTCGCGCACCTGCACCGACGGAACACGCGTTCCAGGTTCGACCTCAAGGAGTGCTGCCAACTGCGCGTAGCGGACCGGCATCGACAGAGTAGCCCGACGCAGGTGGAAATCGACACCGAGGACGATCCAGCGCGGGCTCGGCCCCCACTGACGACCATCGATTCCGCCGTGCATTGACTGCTTAAGGATGGAATGACGGTAGCCGAATTTCATGTCCGCCAAGAAAAGGGTGCGCCTACGCTTGGTTTCGCGGTCATAGACCCGAACCGATGCCAGAGTCTCAGAGAGCTCTTGGCCATAGGCGCCAATATTTTGAACGGGTGCAGCTCCGGCCGATCCCGGAATCCCCGATAGGGCTTCAACGCCCATCCAGCCATGCTCCACCGCGTAGACGACGACCTCGTCCCACGGCGTACCTGCAGTGACCCGCATTTGCGCTCCGCCACAGCTATCTTCATCAACCGTGACGATCTCGGAGCGAGCATCGCGAACAACGACGCCATCGAATGGATCATCCGAGGCGAGGATATTCGAACCGCCGCCAACCACGAGGAGCTCGCGACCGGCGTCGTCAGCATCGCGCACGGCATCGACCAGCTCATCTTCAGAATCTGCCAAGAAGACGTTACCGACAGGACCACCGACGCCGATCGTCGTCATCTGAGCGAGCGTAGTAGCCCCCGTCGAGAATCTCGTGGTGGGGACAGCCGGGGTCGCGGTGGTGTGCTCTGTGGGCTCTGGTATGGAACAGGTCATGACGCCAGTCTACGGGGTGACATTTGGGCAAGTAAAAACCCCCGAACGAATCGGGGGTTAACTACCTGAGAACCTTAGCGGGTCTCGCGGTGCGTCTGAGACTTGTTGCACCTTGGGCAGTACTTCTTCATTTCGAGACGATCCGGCGTGTTACGACGGTTCTTCTTGGTGATGTAGTTGCGCTCCTTGCAAACCTCGCAAGCGAGGGTGATCTTGGGGCGAACGTCTGCAGACTTGCTAGCCACTGGTTTTTCCTCACGTTCGGCTTGTCAGCGAAGCGGTTGCTTCTTTGTTGTTCTGTTGTAGCGGGGGCGGGGTTTGAACCCGCGACCTCACGATTATGAGTCGTGCGCTCTGACCAACTGAGCTACCCCGCCTCAATCCACTTCTCGGGTGAGAAATGAATGGAGCCCCGAAAGGGAATCGAACCCTTGACCTTCTCCTTACCATGGAGACGCTCTGCCGACTGAGCTATCGGGGCAACGCAGGCTAGCTTACCAAAGCACGTTCGGTGTGCACTAACCCAGATGCTTCCATTCTCTGGTGAAACATATCACCCGAGATCGGACAGAATCACACTTAGTATTCTTCGAATCTAAGCCGACTCAGTGGCGGGTGAGGGATTCGAACCCCCGTAGCTTACGCGTCTGATTTACAGTCAGATACCATTGGCCGCTCGGTCAACCCGCCGTGCTGGCACATGCGAACATGTGTTAGCGACTACTGAGATTAGCAGCCCCACCCTATGGCGTGTCAAACTGTTAGTACCCATTTCGAGTGCCGTACTGATCACAGTTTGCAGTTTGGCACGTCAATGCCGCGTGGGAGGTCGGATCGACAGCCAGCGCCGGTCAAGCGAAGGACAAGGAGACAAACAATGGCAGATTCTTCATTCGACGTCGTGTCGAAGTACGACTACCAAGAGGTTGATAACGCGGTGAACCAGACCGCCAAGGAGATCAACCAGCGCTACGACTTCAAGAATGTGGGCGCGTCCATCGAACTCAAGGGCGAGACGATCACCATGATCGCGAACACCCCCGAGCGAGTCCTCGCGATTTGGGACGTCCTACAGTCCAAGTTGATTCGGCGCGGGCTCTCACTCAAGCAGGTTGATGTTGGCGAAGGCGAGCCCAAGCCATCCGGCAAGGAGTTCCGCCTGGTGGGCGCTCTCAAGGAAGGCATTAGCCAGGAGAACGCCAAGAAGATCACCAAGCTCATCCGTGACGAGGCGCCGAAGTCCGTCAAGGCGCAGATTCAGGGTGAGGAAGTGCGCGTTTCATCAAAGTCACGCGATGACCTTCAGCAGACCATCGCCCTGCTCAAGAACTCCAAGCTGGATATCGCGCTGCAGTTCGTCAACTACAGGTAGTTTTGCCGGCTAACATCGCATGCCAGAAGGCGGCCGCTTGATCAGCGGCCGCCTTTTGGTCTATAGCGCAGCTTGTACGCTAGTAGAGCTTTCCGTCGTGCTCTTCGCCGCGCGAAACGGCAGTCATGGTCTCGCGCTCAACAACTTTGATGCGCTCGCGGCCATGAGGCTCACCTAGGCTCTTCTCGAACTCCTCGAGAAGCTGCCAGCCCTGCCAGTTCGTGTAGCGCACACCGCGCTCGTCGAGCACGGCCTTTGTAGCGTCCCAACCGACGTCGTCGGTGGTAGCCGCTAGCAGGCCAGCCTGGTAATCCTCGATGAGGTTTCCGATGGTCTCCTGAGCATCCGACTTCGTTGATCCGATTAGACCTACCGGTCCGCGCTTGATCCAGCCGGTGGCATACATGCCTTCGACCACGTCGCCGTCGGCCACCACTCGGCCGCCCTCGTTCGGAACTACGCCGAGCTTCTCATCGAACGGAGCACCCGGAATCGGTGAGGAATAGTAGCCGACAGCGCGGTAGACAGCTTGGACGGGGTAATCGACAAACTCGCCGGTACCCTTCACCGAGCCATCGCCTTGCAGGGCCGTGCGCTCCATGCGAATGCCCTCCACGTGATCGGCGCCGAGGATCTCGGTGGGCTGCTGGAGCATGTGGATATGGATGCGCCGTGAGGCGGTGAGATCCTCTTCCTCTTGGAACACCCAATCGGTGAGGATATTGACCACCTGGCGAGTCATCTTGGACTCTTCCATCGCGGCTTCAGATCCGGCGTCGTACTCAAAATCTTCGGGGTAGACGATGACGTCGACATCGGGAACTTGGCCGAGCTCGCGCAGTTCCATCGGAGTGAACTTCACTTGGGCTGGCCCGCGGCGCCCGAAGACGTGGACGTCGGTGACCGGAGACTGGCGGAGCCCTTCTTCAACATTTTTGGGGATCTCGGTCGACATGAGGTCATCGGGGTGCTTTGCCAAGATTCGCGCAACGTCAAGCGCCACATTGCCGACGCCGAGTACGGCTACTTCCTTAGCCTCAAGGGGCCACGTGCGCGGGTAGTCAGGGTGACCGTCGTACCAGTAAACGAAGTCAGCGGCACCATATACCTCCGGCAAATCAATGCCGGGCAGTTCGAAGGGGCGATCCCTGTCAGCACCGGTGGAGATGATCACGGCATCGTAGTGCTCGTGCAGTTCCGAAAACGTAATGTCGGTGCCGATTTCGACGTTGCCTACTAGGCGAACATCGCCCCGCTGGAGCACGTTGTAAAGCGCCTTAATGATGGCTTTAATGCGCGGGTGGTCCGGCGCCACTCCGTACCGCACGAGGCCATAGGGCGCAGGCAGCTTCTCATATAGATCGATCTGAACATCCACATCGGACTTAGAGAGAATGTCTGATGCGTAGATGCCGGCAGGTCCAGCACCAATAACGGCCACTTGTAGGGGGCGATTGTTCACTACTACCTCTTCCAGCCGGCGCCATCCCGGCTAAGACGACACTCACCGCACCGCGCGATAAGCAAAACTAGAACAATCCTACCGACCACCTGACAAATGCCCAGAAAATACGGGCAGCAGGTGACCAATTCATCATTGGCACCCGCTGCCCGCGGAGATTGGTGGAGTCGGATGCTAGCTATCCTCGCCAGGTCCATGTTCGACCGTGCGCGCGTCAAGGCGCAGGATGCCGTACGTCCACCCGTGGCGGCGGTAGGCAGCACAGGGCTGGCTCGTTTCCTCATCAATGAACAGGTAGAACGGGTGTCCCACGAGCTCCATCTCGTCAATTGCCTGATCAACTGACATCGGCTTAGCTTCGTAGAGCTTTTGCCGAACGATGACCGGAGAGTCACCAAGCTGGGATTCGACAGTTTCGCCCGGTGCCGACGGCGGTGAGGGCCGCTCAGCAACGGCAGGTTCCTCGCTCTGGGGTGACCCATTGCTGAGCAGCTCTTCTACCGGCAGATCAGTTGGCGTTTGATCCTTCGTGAAATTCTTCTTCCGATTCTTGGTGCGTTCGTTCTTGCGACGTAGCCGTTCGAATAGCTTTTGGGCCGCAAGATCTAATGCCCCGAGCCTGTCCGACGCCGCTGCTTCTGCGCGTACCACCGGCCCCTTGTCGCGAACCGTGATCTCAATGCGCTCGGAGACTTCCGCCTGTGCTGGGTTGGGCTCGTGCGTTACCTCTACCTCTATGCGCTGGGTTCGCGGAGCAAACTGCTCCACCTTTGACAACTTCTCTTCGACATGCGATCGAAATCCGTCAGAAACCTCGGCATTTCTACCCTTAACAACAATTTCCATAATGACCTCCTTTGGCCATTCGAACGTGGGGCGTACTCGCCCCATTGGGACTACACGCTCGCTGTGGCGAGCTTAAACTCACCACCCCCTGTTCCAATATGCTGACCAGCGGAAATACGCTGGAAAATCAACCTTCTGGGAAGTTTTGTCGATGCATTTATTATAGCCGTATTGCGTCTGCAAATGTGGTCTGGAACACGAAACTACCGTGGATTTTCGGTATGAGCGATAACGAGTGCTCCGATAACTCTTCCGCCGCTGTCGCTCACTGCCCGCGCGGCGCCGGAAAGGGTTGCACCCGAGGTCAACACGTCGTCTACGAGGATGGCATCGAGTCCGCCACAGTCCCCAGTCGCGTACGCAGCTCGTGCCTTTTGAGCACGACGCCAGAGGTTCCGCTGGGGAGCTTGTCGCGGCAGAGGCAAGGCTCGTCGCACTTTAAGCGTGTCCCTAAGCTGCATCCGTCTTACCCCCGCCCGGGCAACGACTTCCGCCGCCAAGGATCCGGCGACGAAGCGCCCCTCGTGCTTGCGGCGACCGGCCGACGGTACCGGAATCGCGGCGATAGCCTCACCGGCGGCCGGAAATGCCGTCCAGAAATCAAGCTCGCTCACAGCCGCACCCCACACGTTAAGCATCGCCTGATCTAAGCCAGCATCGACGTTGTTCTTCCAGCGGACGATTGCCCGGGATGTCGAACCCGAATACGGGGCAAGTGCGTATACGGGGAAAGCTGAGAGGTCCTCTCCCCCTTCGAAATCAACCTCGCGCAGATACGGCGCTCCCGAGTCCACCCGCTGGAACTCGGTGCCGATCACCGCTGCACAGTCAGCACACAGGTGCTCATCCCACGCGCCGCAGCCCGCGCACCAACGCGGAAAAACCACGTCAAGAAGTTGTTGAATGGCACCCATGGCTCATATCAAAGCCAAGCCACAAAACCGCCGGGCCCCAGCCTAGAAGGACGTGGATGCGCGAAGCATTCTAGGAGAATGTGGATTATTAGCCTGGATAGGCTGGCGAAGTAACGTTCGATGTCAGGATTCGCCACCCACCGGCGTCGTACCCAAATAGCGTTCCGTCCTCGGTCTCAAGAACCACGGACTCCATGCCACGACCCGAGGTCACAGTGACCATGTTCTCCACCGAATTCACGCTTTGCATCGACGATCCGATGGTTACGTCATAAAGGCCGAAATCCGAACCCGTGGCTGTCTTTCCGATAAGAATCACGTGTGAGTCTGAGATCCATGAGACATCCCGGATCTCGGAAAGGCGGTGGCCGAAACGTAACGGATCGCCCACGGCAACCGGCCTACCATTGCCATCACGCTCGATGGCAGTCACGAGAAGACTCGCGGCGCCGTCACGGCTCGTGACGACCACCATGCGCGCGCCCTCGCGTGAAACAGCAACGTTTAAGACCTCCATGCCGGATAACCAATCGGCAGCAATGGCGACGTCCTCGCCGGTCTCTTCGTTAACGGCAACAAACCCGCGCGAATTGGACCTATCAGAAGTCCACGCCCACGAGTACTGATCCACGGTCGGGTCGACCAGATTATCCCCTCTGTGCAGCGTGCTCACTGAGCCGTCCTCATACACCACACGATAGAGAGTGTCCCGATTTGCCGGCAACGCGATGGCTTGTCTCACAGGTTCGGTATAGCCAACGGCGATCGTTTCCAGATCGAGGCTTTGTATCGCAGCCCCCGCCACATTCAGCTCGACGGTATCACCCGTCAGCACCGCCGGGCGGCCGTCATCGAGCATGCTCAAACTGTAGGTTGAATACGGGTAGGACGGAATCTCAACTCGGTTCGGTGGAGGCAGCTCTGCTCCCCCACTGGTCAGCGCAACACCACGAACACTCCTGTTACCAGTAAGAGTCCGCTCAAATTGTGCGTACAGCAGGGCGATGTCCGACTCCGCCAGCGAGGTTACCTCCGCAGACAGATCCACGGTTGCAAGCCCGTCAGTGACGTCAACAACCGGGTTCTCTAGTGTCGTTCCCGTGGGCAGGTGCGTATGCACTGCCCCGGCAAGCCACGACGGCGGGCCGGCAACTATCCCTTGCGACATCAAGGTGACAGCCCTATTGCGCGGATACCAGCGAACATCGGGTACGAACGCAGACTGATCGGAGGTGAGGAAGTAAAGGGTCGACTCCGTATACAAGCTCTGGAAAAGAGAATCAGGCATGATCACGCCGTCATCCAAGACGGCGATGCGCCAGTCCCCTCCAGCTACCCGAACCAACGAGAATTCCGAGGATATG
Source organism: uncultured Arcanobacterium sp. (assembly GCA_964403015.1). GTDB lineage: Bacteria > Actinomycetota > Actinomycetes > Actinomycetales > Actinomycetaceae > CAYOEJ01. The sequence goes on along the minus strand of CAYOEJ010000004.1, from coordinate 62,150 downwards.
ACCGCGTCCGACGCAGCGGTGGTGTACCGACCGTTTTCGTCAATGGATGCGAGGGCTGCAGCGGAGATGCGGATAGCACCGCTGCGGGTCTGGGAGATCGACTCTGTCTGGCTGGTGGGATAGATCCGAACTTGGGTGGTGGGGTTCCAGGTTGCGGCGGCTTCAGGAGCAAGGAATTGACGGGCCACCGAAAAGTCGTCGGTCTGCCCTGCACTCGAGGCCAGCAAAAATCCGCGAACAATATCCTTCGGAGACGCTCCCGGCGTTGGGCCCTTGGGATCGAGCACGATTCCGCCGTCCTCCTGTTGAGGTCTCTCAACCGCGTTCGGCGGGCCTGACTGTGGAAGCCCGGCACAGGCACTCAAGAGAAGCCCGAGAATGGCGAGTAGGGTTACGAGCCGAGATCTCATCGCGCACCCTCCATATTGGTAGCTGGAGTTGACCCGGTCGCAGCGCCCGAGTCAACCTGAAGTTGCGGTGCTGCGTGAAGATCCAAGTCCGGATCACTATCGACGACGACGGGCGGACTCTCCGTTTCCGGAATCTCCACCGGCCGCAAGACCTCCAGTGAGAGTGGACGAGAAAACGATTGGCCGGGCTCGCGCGGGAGTGTGGCGAGGAATGTGGATCCCACACCGAGTTCGCCAATTGCTTCGAGAGTTCCGCCGTGAATTTGTGCGTCCTCCCGGGCAATCGTGAGTCCAAGGCCCGTGCCGCCGGACTTGCGAACACGCGAAGAATCCGCTCTCCAAAAACGATCAAATACGTGCTCGGCCTGCTCTTCGCTCAGACCAATTCCGCGGTCCTGAACGCTAATTGCCACGGCATCACGCCCGCCTTTGACAGTGACATGGACCGGCTTACCATCGGCGTGTTCTAGTGCATTAACAACAAGATTGCGCACAATACGTTCAACGCGGCGCGGTTCAACGTGTGCAATCGTGTCTCCAATTTCTTCGAAGGTCACCACCACTCCGTTGTCGACGGCAAGGGGCTCGGCGAACTTGATAACGTCCTTGACGATCTGCGCGATCTCTTCCTCTTCAGTGGCTAGGGACATGCCACCAGCGTCGTAGCGCGAAATCTCAAGGAGGTCCGACAGCATGGTGTCAAGGTTGATGAGCTGACTGTGCTGCAGTTCAGCACTTCGTTTAAGCGCCGGCGGTAGCTCTTCGCGCTTGTCGTAAATGAGCTGCCCCGCCATGCGAATGGTGGTAACCGGCGAGCGGAGCTCGTGAGAAACAGCCGAGACGAAGTCTGTTTGAACCTTCGACATGCGCTGCATGCGTGTGAACTGGTCCTCAAGCGAGGCCGCCATTTGGTTAAACGACTCCCCCAACTGGGCCAGTTCGTCCGAACCGCGCACTTCCATGCGACTGTGGAACTCGCCGTCGGCTAGGTGTTGGGCATTCAGTGAGGCTTCGCGAATAGGACGAAGAACGAGTCTCATGACGATCCAGGAAATGAGACCCAAGAGCACAAGAAGTCCAACCACAGAGAGCGCGAGGGCACGGAAAGTAGCGCCCAGCAGCTGCTCTTGGCTTTCGAGCGTGTAAGCCGCGTATAGCTCATACATACCGGAGCCGGGGATACGAATGGTCGTACCAATGACAACGCCGGGGTCGCTTCCGCCATCGTTGTTAGGAACCGCAACCGACTGCCAAGCGATGTCGCCGTCGTTCCGCGTCGTTTCCCGGAGTTCGTTGGTGACAAGCGAGCGAACCCGTGTAGCTGATGCCGTTGCGGGTTCAAGAATTTGCGATACATTCGGCGCCTGATCGGGGCTGCGAATGAGTACCGCGCCTATCAGTCCGCTCGAAGGGTCATACATCCCGGACACAATCTGAACCGCTACCAGCTGCGCTTGCCCCACCGTGGGTGATGTCGAAATGCCGAAGCTTTCTTGGGCCACGGCGGCGTCGGTCGCAAACTGTTCAATATTCGTTTGCACCGTTTGTTCAAAAACTGCGTCCTTAATCTGGGAGACAATCGCCGTAGCCGTAATGGCAATGGCCCCAATCCCGCCGATAAGGATGATGGCAATCGTGCGCAGGCTCAGCGATGACTGCCAGCGGCGCCGTAGCTGATCGGTGCGCTGGGCAAGTGTCTCGAAGACTCCGGGCCTGTTGTGCGTGGACGCCTTGTCAACCTCGGCAGCGCGCTCGGTCACTCTTTAACTGCTCCGGCACGGTATCCCACACCGCGGACGGTAAGAACAACCTCCGGGTTCTCGGGATCCTTCTCAACCTTTGAACGCAAGCGCTGAATATGGACGTTGACAAGGCGCGTGTCTGCTGAATGACGGTAACCCCACACCTGCTCGAGGAGCTCCTCGCGGGAGAAAACTTGATACGGCTTGCGGGCAAGAACAGTCAGCAAATCGAACTCAAGTGGAGTCAAATGCAGGGACTCCTCCCCACGCTTGACTTCGTGAGCCTTCAGATCGATGGACAGATCTGCAACCTTGATGACTTCGGATTCGTTTTCCTGACGACGCAGGCGGACCTTGACGCGGGCCAGCAGCACGGAGTTTTCAAACGGCTTGGTCACGTAGTCATCGGCGCCAGCTTCGAGGCCGGCGATCACGTCCACGGAGTCCGTCTTCGCGCTCATCATGATGATCGGCACGTCCGACTCGTCGCGAAGCTGGCGGCAAACCGAGACCCCATCAAGACCTGGGAGCATAACGTCAAGAAGCACCAAATCTGGATGCTCCGCACGGAATAGCGGCAGAACGTTGGAACCATTGGCGCATACAGACACTTCATAACCCTCCGATTCAAGGAGGATTGCAATCATTTCAGAAATACTTGGATCGTCGTCAACAACTAGAACTCGCATGCCTATTCCTAAATCTGAGAAGTGCCGTCGATGCTTACTTTACCGCTTTACCATAACTGATGAGACCTCACGCTACCGTAAGGAAACGACGACCTCCGGTAATGTGGCTTCCATCGATGCCGTGTACGGCAGCTGGCCGAAGAAAGGACGCCCGATGTCCACCCCTCATGACAACGACAAGTTCTCCCCGCCGGCAGACGGTTCTGGTTCCGCAGGAGAATCGTCGAGCGAGCACGATTCTGGCGGCTCTTGGGAACCACAAACCTCGTGGCAACCCAGCGCAGGATGGGCCGACGACGATCGGGGCTCGCAGTATGGTCAGCCAAGTCAGTCACAGTACGGCTCCCAATACGGACAGTCACAATACGGGTCGAACGTGCCGTACCAGTACAGCGGGCCACAATACGGCGAGCCGG